>JADJYJ010000008.1:300000-392271 GCA_016719785.1 Candidatus Amarolinea dominans | reverse complement strand
CGAGCAGGCGATTGGGATTGTTGGGGTCCAGAATGAATGGGGAGATGAAATTGGCCGTGTTGTTGCACGCGTCATCGATGCGATAGGGGGCCGGTCGGCAGGTCCATTGACCGCCATCCCAGTACAAGCCATAGATGTATTCGGCGCTAACGCCAGCATCGCTGCTGCGATGAACCTGTGCGCTGATATATTCACCGTAGAAGTAATTCGGATTGGCCGGATCTGCAGCCGCGAAACCGCCGTCACCGCCAAACATCGTGCTCCAGGTTTCCGTATTGCCGCTGTAGCGCAAGGTTCCGTTATCCTGTGTACCGCCCACGATCACGCCGCTTGTGCTGTTGCCGGCTGCGCCATAGAACTGGGTGATGCCCAGGTTGTTGTTCAACTCCTGCCAGCCGGTGGTGCCCAGAACCGTGTACACATTGTCGGCCTTGTAGACGCCGCCATCGTTGCCGAAGAAAACGGTCTTGTTCGTGCCGCCGTTGAAACCCGGAGATTCAACGATCGCATGATGATCGGCATGGGCAGAGGATGGCGCGCTCCACCATTGGCTGATCTTCGTCAGCGAACTTCCGCCATTCGTGCTGCGCCACAGATCAATGCCGCCCACGATCAGTGTATTGGCGTTCGTGGGATCAACCCAAATGATGTTGTCGTACCATCCCTGCCCTCCCAGGTAACTGTTGCCGGTGTTGACGAGCGCATAGGTCTGCCCGCCGTTGGTGCTGCTCCAAATTTCACCGCTATTGCGATTCACCGACGCATAAACGAGGGCAGGGTTGTTAGGGGCATAGGCTACCTCCACCCGTCCCAGCCAATCTAGGACAGGTATGCCAGTAGCAGCCGTCCAGTTGACCCCGCCGTCGGTCGAGTACCAGGCGCTTCCCTCCGAGCCACTGGCGATCGCTTTGCTATTGTCCGCGGGGTTGAAATTTACATCCAAAGCTCGCGTCGTGGTTCGGCGGCTCCACGTCGCGCCGCCATCCGTGCTTCGCCACAAACCGCTGCTCGTGGCCGCCATTAGAACGCTACCATTTGGCGAGATTGCCAGGCGATTGACGAAGTACCAGTCCGCATTGGCTGTGGCGTTCAATTGCGACCACGCCGCGCCGCCATTTGTGCTCTTGAAAACGCCGGCGCCCAGTATTCCATCCCCGTTGTAGAAGCCTTCTCCCGTCCCGGCATACATGATGCTGCTGTTGCTCGGGTTCATCACCAGCGTGGACACCGCCAGGTTCGCCATGAAATCATCCACCGGCCCCCAGGAGACCCCGCCGTTGGTTGACCGCCAGATGCCGCCGGAGACGCTGCCCGCCCACATCAGGGCCGGGTTCGCTGGGCTGATGACGATGGAGCGCACGCGGCCACCAATGTTGCCTGGCCCCAGCCACGTCCACGCCCCACGCGAAATCCCGCCGGTATCCGGGTCCGCGCCATCGCCGATGGGCATTTGACGAACGTGCTCGCCAGCCCGCGCCAGGCCGTCGGGCGGCACAAATCCGTTCTCATCCTGAAGCTGCAGGCGGCGAAAAGTCACCGCTTCCCCCGGATGGTCGGACATGGGGTGTTCAGTCTTGTACACAGCCCGCGTCAGTTTGTCATCCGGCAACAGACATATCTCGGCATTGGTTAGCCCGCGAGCGGTGTGCAACTCAGGCACCCATGATGCTGGTAGGTTGCGCCGCACAGCCACCTGATGATCTGTCAGGGGTAGATGTTGGCATAGAATGGTATCGAGGGTCGAATTGGCCAGAGACGAGGTGTTTAGCCACACCCAAACGAAGACGATCGTTCCGGTGAGGAGAATAGTGATGGCGCCACCCAGTACCCTGAGCTGGCGCTGCCTGCGAGGTGAAAAGACGGTCATCATGAGATTCCTCCTTGCACAAACTACAACAATGGCTCGGCCTGCTTCTCCTGAATCGTCGTTTATGGCTGGACTTGAATGGCGACTCCGACGCGTGCTGGCATCGGCGCACAGGGTGTGCCGGGCGGGCACGGCGCCGGCACACTTGTCATCACGAGGTCTGTTTGCCCCACCGCGGCAGCCTGGAACAACCAGCCGTCTGGCCCAGGCTGGCTCATTTTGTCTGCCGGTGTGAGTGCAGTAAGAATGGATGAATCATAATCAACCTGCCATGTGAGCTCAGTTGACATGGGCAGCACGACGATTTGCTGATTCACCCGGACAACGATGGTTTGACCGGCTTGAGCGGGACTCACGATCACCCTGGCAAGTGGTGTACTTTCTGGTATTGCAGTTGCCTCAGTGATCGTTGCAGTGGGTGATGGCGGTGCAAGGGTTTGCGTTGGCGTTGTGCCCGTTGGCGTTGTGCCCGTTGGCGTTGTGCCCGTTGGCGTTGTGCCCGTTGGCGTTGTGCCCGTTGGCGTTGTGCCCGTTGGCGTTGTGCCAACCGGTTGCAGCGAACAGCCGGAAAGAACCAGAATCAGTATGCCTATCACCCAGCCATGTCGTCTACGGCTGGCTGCACTCCCCCGCAACCATTTGTGAAGCCCTGCATACTGAGATACAAATGTCGCCATGATCGTCCGCCTTTCGATGTCCAGTTTTGTCAATGAGACAGTAAACAGTGAGCCATGAACAGTATACCAGATTTTGTCTGTCATGAGTCTGTCAAGTTTTGGCAGAACTCTGTCAACTTTTTTCAGCGGGCTTCACTCGATCAGCAGCTCAAACCCCAGTGTGCGGACACGGTCACGATATCAATGATGTCAATCACGCCGAAGGGGGCGGCCACATCGTAGGTTGGATTGTATAAGGCTGCATTGCGCCAACGGCTGGCAACCGCTGTGATGTCGAGGGCATCTACCTGACCGTTGTGATCGAAGTCATAGCACGCCTGGCCCACTGTCTCCGCCCGATACAGGCCACGTCCATGCGTGGCCGCGACAAGCGCAGTGTTCATCCAGAATAACTCATCCACCGAGACATTGGCCGGTCCCTCGTGAGGCACGGTCCAATTAGCCCCGGCGTTTTCACTGACAAAAACGCCGACTTCCGCGCCAACGTAGATCCAATTCGAATTGTTGGGATGAATCACCAGGCTGCGCACCGGCGCGTCGGGCAGTCCACTGGAGCCTGAGCCGGTGCGGTCACTCCAGGAACTGCCGGCGTCGGTGGTGCGCCAGACATTGTCGGGGCTGAAACCACCAAACGTCACGTAGACCGTGTTGGCGCTGTTGCGGTCAATGGTGATGCGCATCACGTAGCGATTGGGTAAACCGGGCGCGTTGGTATCCACTTGCGTCCAGGTTGGTGAAGCTGCGGTGCCGTTGGCTGTCTTGTAGACATTACCATTGTTATGACCCACCCACACGATGTCCGAGTTGCCGGGCGCAACGGCAATGGCGCTGATATTGTAGTCGCCGCTAATCGGCGCTTTGATGCTGGCCCAGGAGGGACCCGTCGTACCCGTGTTGGCCGTCTTCGGATCGTTGCTGCGCCACAGGGATCTGCCGCCGACGAGCAGGCGATTGGGGGTATTGGGATCCAGAATGAATGGGGCGATGAAGTTGGCGGTGCGGTTGCACGCGTCATCGATGCGATAAGGAGCCGAGAGGCAGGTCCATTGACTGCCATCCCAATAGATACCGCTGATGTACTCGGACGTACTGCCCCCATTGCTGCTGCGATGAACCCACGCATAGACATATTCACCGTAGAAATAATTCGGGTCAGATGGATCAGCAGCCGAGAAACCACCATCACCGCCATACATCGTGCTCCAGGTTTCCGTGTTGCCGTTGAAACGCAAGGTTCCGTTATCCTGTGTGCCGCCCACGATCACGCCGCTTGTGCTGTTGCCGGCTGCGCCATAGAACTGGGTGATGCCCAGGTTGTTGTTCAACTCCTGCCAGCCGGTGGTGCCCAGAACCGTGTACACATTGTCGGCCCTGTAGACGCCGCCATCGTTGCCGAAGAAAACGGTCTTGTTCGTGCCGCCGTTGAAGCCCGGAGATTCAACGATCGCATGATGATCGGCATGGGCAGAGGACGGCGCGCTCCACCATTGACTGATCTTCGTCAGCGAACTTCCGCCATTCGTGCTGCGCCACAGATCAATGCCGCCCACGATCAGTGTATTGGCGTTCGTGGGGTCAACCCAAATGATGTTGTCGTACCACCCCTGCCCGCCCAGGTAACTGTTGCCGGTATTGACGAGCGCATAGGTCTGCCCGCCGTTGGTGCTGCTCCAAATTTCACCGCTGTTGCGGCTGACGGACGCATAAACCCAGGATGGGTTACTGGGCGCATAGGCCACCTCTACCCGCCCCAGGTAATCCAGCACGGGGATGCCCGTAGCAGCCGTCCAGTTGACCCCGCCGTCGTTCGAATACCAGGCGCTTCCCTCCGAGCCGCTGGCGATAGCTTTGCTGTTGTCCGCGGGATTGAAATTTACATCCAAAGCTCGCGTCGTGGTTCGGCGGCTCCACGTCGCGCCGCCATCCGTGCTTCGCCACAAACCGCTGCTCGTAGCCGCCACCAGGATGTTGCCATTGGGTGCGAACGCCAGGCGATTGACGTAATACCAGTCTGCACTGGTCGTCGAGCCTAATTGTGACCAGATCGTGCCGCCGTCCGTGCTCTTGAAGACACCGGCGCCCTGTATTCTATCCGCATTGTAGAAGCCTTCTCCCGTCCCGGCATACATGATGCTGCTGTTGCTCGGACTCATCACCAGTGTGGAAACTGCCAGGTTCGCCATGAAATCATCTACCGGTCCCCACAAGACCCCGCCGTTGGTTGACCGCCAGATGCCGCCGGAGACGCTGCCCGCCCACATCAGGGCCGAGTTCGCTGGGCTGATGACGATGGAGCGCACGCGGCCGCCGATGTTGCCTGGCCCCAGCCATGTCCACGACCCACGTGAGATTCCGCCGCTGTCAGGGTCCGCGCCGTCGCCAATGCGCATTTGACGAACGTGCTCGCCGGCTCGCGCCAGGCCATCGGCCGGCACAAATCCGTTCTCATCCTGAAGCTGCAGGCGGCGAAAAGTCACCGCTTCCCCGGGAGAGTCAGGCTTGGGATGATCTGTCTTGTACACGGCTTGCGTCAGTTTGTCATCCGGCAACAGACAGATCTCGGCATTGGATAGTCCAAGAGCTGCGCGCAGCTCAGGCACGAATGATGCTGGCAGATTGCGCCGCACAGCCACCTGACGATCTGTCAGGGGTAGGTGTTGGCATAGAATGGTATCGAGGGTCGAATTGGCTGGAAACGAGGTGTTTAGCCACACCCAAACGAAGACGATCGTTCCGGTGAGGAGAATAGCGATGGCGCCGCTCATTAGTCTTAGCTGACGCTGCCTGCGAGATGAGAAAACGGTCATCATGAGATCCCTCCTTAGTATAGCCTGGTCCGAACATGTGCATTTTGTCTGCCGGCGTGAGTGCGATTAAAATGGATGATATGCAGCTCACCTTGCAAGCCGATTTGGACAGGATGAGCAGGATGCACAGGATTTTTGTCCTGCGGTGTGCAAAACGATCAACGTAGTGTGCTATCTGGGGTTGCGGTTGCATCGGGGATCGTTGCGGTGGGTGATTGCGGTGCATGGATTTGCGTCGGCGTTGCACGCGTAGGTTTGGATAAAGACATATGACTCAGCACGAACACACGTACGCGGTTCAGGTGACCTGGACCGGCAACCTGGGGCAGGGGACCAGCAGCTACCGCGCCTATGCGCGCGCACACGAGATCACGGCGGCCGGCAAGCCGGTGATCGCCGGTTCGGCCGACCCCGCGTTTCGAGGCGACCGCACGCGCTATAACCCGGAAGACCTGCTGGTGGCGTCGTTGGCGGCCTGCCACATGCTGTGGTATTTACACCTGGCCGCAGACGCGGGTGTGGTGGTGGTGGCCTATGAAGACCAGGCCCGCGGCGTCATGGCGGAGACGCCGAATGGCGGCGGTCATTTTACTTCGGTCGTGCTGCTGCCCACAGTGACGATCCAGCCTGGCGCCGACCCGGCCCTGGCTGCGCACCTGCACGCCCGCGCCCATGAGCTGTGCTTCATCGCCAACTCCGTCAATTTCCCGGTGACGTGTGAACCGGTGATTGTCGTTGAGGCGGCACGCACCGCAGAGGACGCGGAGAAATAAAAAAGAAGGATGCGAGCATTCTTTGCCACGAATTTCACGAATTTTCACGAATTGGACATGGGTGAGAGTATCCGTGTTGATCCGTGTACTTTGAGAGAAGGATGCGGGCATTCTTTGCCACGAATTTCACGAATTTTCACGAATTGGCCCCTCTGCCTCCGTGCCATTCGTGGCAAGAGAATCCTTGCTCCCTGTGCAAGAAGTTAACTGGTAAATTACTAAAGGAAGAATCCCAAGGCTGCGATCCCAAACCGAAGGGCTATCGCTCTGCGCTTTGCACTTTGTACTCTGCACTCTGCGCTTCCGCATCCCCTCTCTCTGCCAACCGCCGCGCCAAAGCCATCTCCCCGGCCAGGTCATGCACCTCGCCGTCGAGACGCGCGGCGCGCACGGCCTGCAGAATCTGGCGATAGAGTGGGCCGGGCGGCAGACCGAGTTTGCGCAGCCGATGACCGTCCAGCTCTACCGTCACCTGCTTGAGGCTGCGTTCGTAGAGGTCCATGCGCTGCTGCACCAGCCACGATTCGCTGGCGACGCGCAGCACCAGCCGCGCCGCAGCGCTGATTGGGCGCAAGATCTCATCTATCTGACTGGCGCGCAGCAGCGGCCGGCCCAGGTCGGCCAGATGGCGCTGCAAGGCGCGCAGGTCGCTCAGCAGGCGCATGGTGTCATGGCGCAGGCGCAAGCGCTCATGCACCTGTTGATCGGCCTCGGCCGGCTGGCGGAAGAGCATCAGCGCCAGGTAGAGGCGCGGCAATTCTTCCCCTGCCACCGTCTGCGAGTCGCCCGCCAACTGGCGGTCCATGCGCAGATGGCGCAGATCAACGAAGCGGTCGGCCAACCAGCGGTCATAGACCAGGTGCGCATTCAGGTGTGCGAGTACCTGCATCTGCTGCAAACGCGCCAGCGCCAGTTCCGGCTCGGCCTCTTCCAGGATCAACTCCAGCTCATGCCGCACCCGCGCCGGGCTGACCTTGGGCAGCAGGTCGAGCGCGTCGGCAATCAGTTGCTCGGTGCGCGCCTCGATCTGAAAATGAAAGCGCTGCTCGAAACGCACCGCGCGCAGGATGCGTGTGGGGTCTTCGATGAAACTCAGGCTGTGCAGCACACGGATGATGCCGTTGTTCAGGTCCCCCACCCCGTCGTAGAAATCGAGCAGCTCGCCCCAATGCTGCGGGTCGAGGTGAATCGCCAGGGTGTTGATCGTGAAGTCGCGCCGGTGCAGGTCGAGTTTGATCGAAGACCGCTCCACGGTGGGCAGCGCGGTGGGGTGTTCGTAGAATTCGGTGCGCGCGGTGACGAAATCGAGGCTGGGCACCGGCGGCGCGGCGTCATCCACGCTGCTGATCTGCACCGGCCGGTACTCCTCATCTTCCTCTTCGCTGCTCTGCTCACTTGCGTCCGCCGGCTCGGCCTTGCCATCGGCGCTGAGAATCCATTTGGCCGTGCCGAAGCGTTTGTGTGAACGCACGCGGCCGCCATACAGGCTCGCCAGGCGCCGCGCCAGGCCGATCGCATCCCCTTCGACCACCAGGTCAATGTCAAAATTGGGGACGTTGAGCAAAAGATCACGCACGAAGCCGCCCACCGCGTACATGGGGTAGTTCAAATCGGCCGCGGCCTCGCCCGCACGGCGCACCAGGTTGATCAACGCCGCGGGCAGCAGAGTTTCCATCTTCGCGTTCATGTCCGCGGCCGGGCGCGTGGGCAGCGGCGTGCCCCACAGCTTGATCAGATCGGTGCGGGTGACGATGCCGATCAGCGCGCCGGTCTGCCGGTTGACCACCGGCACCTGGCCCCAGCCGCTTTCGATCATGCGGCGCTGCAAGACTTCGATGCCATCCTCCGGCGCCACGCTGATGCTGCCTTTGCTCATGACCTGGGCGACAGGCGCCTGCGCCAGGCCGTGGCGCAAGGCGCGGTCCACCTGGCCGCGGGTCAACATGCCCACGACCTGGCTCAAGTCGGCCACCGGAAAGCCCTCGAAACCGAAGCGCTGCATGCGCGCCGCGGCGTCGGCAATCGTCATGTCGGGCGACAGGGTCTGCAGCCCGCGTGACATAATCTCGCTGACCGTCACCGAAGGGCGCACGTGCTGCTGCAGCAAATCTACCAGGGTCGTCCGCACCTCGCGCAGGCTGCGCCCGCGCACCAGCGCCGCGGCAGCGCGCCGATGACCACCGCCCCCCAGCGCTGACGCAATTACGCCGACATCCACCGCGTCGCTGCTGCTGCGCGCCACGACCTGGATGCGATCGCCCAGGTCAACCAGCAGAAAGACCGCAGCCGGCTCGTAGAAATCGCGCACGCGGTGCGCCAGGGTCGAGATTTCATCGTTGAAGGTGGGCAAGCTGGCCCAGGCGATGATGACCGGCTGGCTGCCGAACTCGAACGGTTCGCTGTTGGCGATGAGCTGATCGAGCAGGGCCTTTTGCTCAGCGGTCAGCGAGTGGTGCAGGAATCGGTTGACCACTTCGAGATTAGCGCCCTGCGCCGGCTGCAGCAGCCAGGCCACGCACGCGGCGTCACGCGCGGTGGTGGCGCTGTAGGTCAACGTGCCCGTGTCTTCGTAGATGCCCAGCAGCAGGCAGGTGGCCTCGATCGTGGTCAGCGGGATACGTTCGTTTTGCAGGCGTTCCACCAGCAGCGTTGTCGTGGCGCCCACCTTGTCGCCGGTGTGGGTCCAGTCGGGCGGCAGGGTGATCTGCAATGCATGATGATCCACGATCTCAACGCTGGTTTGCGCCGACATGCGGCGCGGTGGCGCAAAACTTTGCGTGTCTACCACCAGGGCATGGACCACGCGGCGCGGCGGCGCATCGGCGGCCGCCACGAACGGCAGGGCGCTGCGGTAGAGGGTCAAGAATTCGCGCACGTTGCGGTTTAGCTGGCCCGGCAAAATGGGGACAGCCTGGGGGTTCAGTTTCCAGGTTGCCAGCATGGCCGCCAGGGCGTCGAAATCGGCATGTTCGTGGGTCAAAATGACCGTGAGACCGGTAGTCACGTGTGGCGCCCCCCCAAAAGTTACGTTATTATACCATGCGACGCTTCGTAGGCCCGCAATTTAGGATAGCGCCACGCCACCCAGCCGGTGAGGAGCACGGTGGCCAGCCCGCCGCTGACAATGGCAAAGGGGACGCCGAACGCGCTGGCGACCAGGCCGGCTTCCATTTCACCCAACTGCGGGCCACCCATGAAGAAGATCATATTGACGCCGGTCATGCGTCCGCGCAGATGGTCGGGCGTGAGCACCTGGCGGATGGTGCCGCGAATGACGGTGGAAACGGTGTCGGCCGCGCCGGTCAGGGCAAAGAGGAAGTAGGAGAGATAAAAGTTGGCCGTCAGGCCGAAGAAGAGGGTGGCGACGCCGTAGATGGCAACGCTGACCAGGAGCACATGGCCCTGGCGTTTGATCTCGCCCCGGTACGAGGTGATGGCGCCGGCAACGATGGCCCCGACCGACTGAGCGGTTGAAAGCAGCCCGTAGCCCTGCACGCCCACATGCACCACCTCGCTGGCGATGATGGGCAGCATCGTGCGCGCGGAGGAAAAGAAGGTCGCCAGGAAATCGAGCAGCATGGTGCCCCAGATGATGCGCTGACTGTAGGTGAAGTGCAGCCCCTCGGCCACGGCCGGCCAGCCCAGGCCGGTGTTGTTGGCGGCGGCGCGGCCCCGGTAGCGCATCAGGAGCAGCGCCAGGATTACCGCGCCAAAGGAGATGGCGTTGGCCGCGTAGACCCAGCCAATGTCAATGGCGGACACCATCAGGCCGGCCAGCGCAGGCCCAATCACGCTGCCGATCTGCCAAACCAACGTGTTCAGGCTGACGGCGTTGGTCAGATGCTCGCGCGGCACCAGGTTGGGCACCAGTGCTTGCCGCGCCGGGTTGTCGAAGGCCGCCGCGGCCGCGCCCGCGGCGGTCAGCAGGTAGATGGCGGTCACGCTGGCCTCTCCGCGCAGGCTCAGATAGGCCAATATCCCGGCGAAGAGGGTCGCGGCGGCCTGGGTGACCAACAGCAGGCGGCGGCGGTCCAGGGTGTCGGCCAGCACACCGCCGATGAGAGCGAAGAGGACGATGGGGATCACGCGTACCAGGCCCAGGGTGCCCAAGCCGAGCGCCTCGCCGCTCAGGGCAAATTCGCCCCCGAACAGATGCAGCGTGTAGGTGCTGCCCCTGAGCAGTTCGAAGACATGCCAATTGACGGCGGTCAGTTGCATCTGCGAGCCGACGGTGGAGACCAGCATCCCGGTCCACAGCAGGCTGAAATCGCGGTTGCGCAAGGCCGCAAAGCGCGGCGGCGACGAATCTTTGCTGATGGTCATGGAAGCAGCGGCGTGTTAATAGTTGACCTCGCGGCTGAGGGTGTGCAGGGCAAGCAGCGCGGTGCGTCCGGCTTGCTCCAACTTGGGCAGTTCGATCGCGTCGGGGGTGTCCTGCGGTGTCTCGGCCAGCGCATCAGAGCCGTCCCAACTCAGGTACATGGTGAGTGCGCTGCGGCCACCAAAGCCGGGCGGTGCGGGTTGCCCAAAGTGGGGGTCGCGGCCGCGCGTCGTGGTGGCAACGCCCAGGCGGCCGGCGGCATCCTGAAAGAGCTGCACCAGGCGGAAGCTGCTCCCCTGGCCCAGGGCCAACGCGTCGCCGCTGCCGCCGCCCACACCGCTCAATTCGATCACCGCCTCCAGATGCAGGGAACTGAAGCCGATCTTGGCCGCCATGACGTTGAAGACGCTGAGGCCCTCGTTGCGCTCGCCGCCGGCCCAGGCCACGAATACCACGGTCTTGTTGGGCTGGTACGGGCTGTTCTTGAGCGCCCGCGCCAGTTCCAGCATCGTCGCTACGCCGCTGGCGTTGTCGTTGGCGCCTGGATATGACGCGCCGTCCGGCCCCACGCCCACGCCATCGTAGGACGCGGTGACCATGATGACCTGGCTGTCCAGCCCCATCTCGGCCGCCTGCCCGGGGATGAAACCGACGACATGATAGTATTGTTCGCTGATGCCATCCGAAATTTCGGCTTCGATCACCATGCGCACCGGATCGCCGGCTGGCGTCAGCGTCACCTCGCCGGCCTTGAGGCTGGCTGCGGCCGCTTCCAGTTGGGCCATGCTGCTGCCGGTTGAGGCCAGCAGGCGGTCGGCTATGGCCGTGGTCACGATCATCATCGGCACGCGGCCTTCGTTGCCGCCATAGAGCACTTTGCGCTGCATGAGCAGGGGATCATCTGACACCACCAGGAAGCCGGCCGCGGCGGCCGTATTGATGCGCTCGGCATCTTGGGGACGCACGATCAAAATTTTGTCACGCAACGACATTTGGTTCATGCCGTAGTGGTCGCTGGCGGTCGTTTCCGGGTCGCGGCCGCTGACCAGGCCCATCACCACGCCCTCGGCACGGCCAAAGGTGGAGCGCCGGGCATAGGCCAGGCCGCGCCCCACGTATTCGACAAAGTCCTGGCGATAGGTCAGCGCCTGGGTGACGTCGCCCTGGTTGCCCAAAATCTCCAGGGTGGGCGTCTGGCGCAGATGGGCGCGGGGGGTGGTGTTGCTCACAATGAAGGTTTCCTGGCCGTTTACTTTGGCGCCGGCCGGGAAGAGACCAATCTCCTGCATCCGCTCGGCGATGTAGGCGGCCGTTTTTTGCGCACCGGGCGTGCCGGTTTCCCGTCCTTCGAACGCGGGCGAGGCCAGTTGCTGGATATCTTGCAAGGCGCGCGTCGTGTCGAAGGCGGTCGCCTGGCTGCGATAGATGCCGAGCGGCGAGGTGGCGCGCAAGAGCAGGATCAGCCCGACTACCGCGCCGACGCTCACGGTGACGGTGTAGCGGTTGAACAGGCGGCTGACGTTGGCGCGGGTGTCATCCAGGAAGCGCCGCATGCCCTGCCCCCACAGATTGAAGCTGAGGATCGCGATGAAGAAGGCGAGGCCCGGATACCACCCCAGCCAGGGGTAGGAGCGCCACCAGTTGCGCACGTTCGCCAGCAGTGCGCCCCATTCGGGCACGTCGGAGAAGAAATAGACAACCGACTGCATCTGGCCTGTTTCCGCAATGGCCGCGCGGAAACCGCCGCCCATGAAGATGTTGAGAAAGCCCAGCTCGGCCAGCAGCATGAGCACGCCGCCCATCTCCAGGATGGAGAGGACGAGCAGCGAGGGCAGCAGCACGCTGAGGATGTGGCGTGAGAGTAGGTGAATGGTGCGCGCGCCGGTTGCGCGGGCCGCTTCGATGTAGGGCTGTGGTTTGAGGCCGATGACCTGGCCGCGCACGAACTGCGCGATTTCGCCCCAGCCCACGACCGAAACGCCGATGATGAAGACGCCCATGCCCTGTTGAATACCCAGCGCCAGGATCAGGATCAGCGCAAAGAGCGTCACCGGGAACGCGGCCCACACGGCAATGGCGCCCTGGACGAGGCGATCGAGCCAACCGCCGCGCCACCAGCCGGCCAGCGTGCCCAACAGGGTGCCGATGACCATGCGCGCGAGCATGGCAAAAAAGGCCAGGGTGAGGGTGCGCCGCGCGCCGCCGAGCACCAGGGCCTGGATGTCGCGGCCAACCGGGTCGGCGCCCCAGGGAAAGACGCTGGAAGGCTTGAACGGCGGTGCGGCGATGACGCCTTCGATCATCAGCACGCCGTGCGTTTCGTAGGGATTGGCGGGCGTCAGGCGATCACCGGCCACGACCAGGCCGATCAGCCCGGCCACAAGCAGGGTGCCCGCCATCAGAGCCGGGTTGGTCACCGTGTTGTACAGCAGGCGGCGCGCACCGTGGGTGGGTGGCAATTCGGCCGCCGATCCGCTCTCCTGGCTGATGGCCGCGGTCAGCGTGGGCAGCTCATCATGGCGCCGGACGCCGGGCAGCAACTGGCGCAGGCCGGCCCAGGTTTCACGCAGGGAGACCGACAGCCCTTCGAGCCAGCGCCGCCCGGTCTGCCGTTCCTCGAACAGGTCTGTGCTGGGCGTCGTGCGCAATCGTGCGTCGAGCAGCGGGAAGAGCATCTCCAGGGCCAGGTTGATCAGCAGGAAGAGGATGCCCAGGGTGACCACCAGGTCGGTGACGAGGGCGCGGTTACTGCTCTCGATCGTTTGCAGGAGAATTTGCCCCACGCCCGGCCAGACGAAGAACGATTCGACCACCGGCAGGCTGGCGAGCGAGAAGCGCAGCGAGGTGCCCAGGGTGGTCAGCACCGGAATCCAGACATTGCGCAGGGCATGGCGCAGCAGCACGCCGCGGTCACTGAGGCCCTTGCTGTAGGCCACCCGAATGTAATCCTGTCCCAGCACATCGGCCAGGGTGAGATAGGTCACCTGCACGATCTGCGCCAGCGGGCGGGCTGCAAGCACCAGCGCCGGCATGAGCAGGTGCGCATCCCAGCCAAAGCCGGTCTGCGGCAACACTGTGATTTCGAAGGTGCGGTGGACGCTGATGTTGAGCATCCAGAAGAGCATGGCCAGGATGAAGCTGGGGGTGGAGACGCCAAGAATGGAGAGGAGCAAGACCAATGAGCGGTTGCGGGCGCGGCCGCTGCGTGCGACACCGATGCCGACCGGCACGCCGATCAGGGCAGCCAGCAGCAGGGAGACCAGGAGAAGCCCGGCG
This sequence comes from Candidatus Amarolinea dominans, assembly GCA_016719785.1. Lineage (NCBI taxonomy): Bacteria > Bacillati > Chloroflexota > Caldilineae > Caldilineales > Candidatus Amarolineaceae > Candidatus Amarolinea > Candidatus Amarolinea dominans. Next base: position 378,550 of record JADJYJ010000008.1, on the reverse strand, counting down.
CTGCGCGAGAAAAAGGTCCAGACCAGGGCAAAGGCCGGTTGGTAGGCTTTTTGCCAGTAATAGGTGGTGGGGTGGCGGAACAGGTAGTCGAAGGTGGCGCCCAGCGCTTGGCCGGCGGCGCTCCAGAGGGCGGCCGGCACACCCTGGCGCCCGCGCTCCGCCATCAGCAGCCCCAATTGCGTCAGGTAGGCAATGGCGAGCAGAATGACCAGGGTGGTCAGCAGCCGGCGCCCCAGGGCGCGCACGGTGCGCCGGCTGATTTGGATCTGTTGCATAGACGTGCAGTTCCGATTGATGGTTGATTGGCGGCCACAGCGGGACGCTTATCATACGTCAGAGCAGGCGCATCGTCAAACCAAATGGCCACGCCGCATCAAGCTCAGCACCCTGGGCATGGCGACGGTGTAGAGGTAGTAGGTCAGGCCGGAGGGGGCAAAATCAAACGCGCCGATGTGCGGGGCGAAACGCGCCCCGAACCCCTCTTTGAAACGCCAGACCCCCCACAGCGGGTCGCTTTCAACCATCTCCGTCGGCGCCCCCCACAGGTCATAGGTCGTGCAGCCCTGCGCCAGCGCCCAGCGCATCGCCTCCCATTGCAGCAGATGGTTGGGCATGGCCTCGCGCTGTTGACTGCTGGACGCGCCGTAGAGATACCAGGCCGTGCGCGCAAAACGGGCGATGAACAGGCCGGCGACGGTCTCAGCGCCGCTGTCGGCCAGCAGAAGACAGCCGCCCACCTGCCCCTGACTCTGTAGAAGCGTCTGCCAGGCGTCGTGGTAATAGGCCTGCGGGCGAATCAAGAAACCATCGCGGCCGCCGGTCTCCGCGTAGAGCCGGTAGAAAGTCGCCAGGTCGGCCTCCGTGCCCGCGCGCACCGTCACCCCCTTGCGACCGGCCAGGCGCACATTGTAGCGCCACTTCTGCTTGAAACCGGCCTGCACGGCGTCGGCGCCGGCGGTCAGATCGAGCAGCGCCGTGTTCTTGAACTGCACCTGCTCCGCGGCAGCCTGCCAACCGCGATGGCGCAGCAGATCGAGAATGGCGCGGCCGCGCAGGGTATCATCCGGCACGTCAGGGTCCATCTTGAGAAAGATGGCGCGGCTGCGGCGGGCATAATCCTCTAACGCGGCCAGTACCTGCACCGTCAACACGGGGTCCGCATAATCGAGCGCCGGGCCTTTGGGCACGTATTGCACAGCCAGCGGCAGACGGCCCAGGCGTCGTGTCAACACCTGCGCCGCGGCCACGACCGCGCCCTGGCGTGCGAAGAACAAGCGATGCGCCCACCAGCCGGTCTGGCGCTTGATCTCGCCCCACTCCCAGCTTTGCAGCAGATGATGTGTGGGCAGCCCCGCCAGCAGATCATTCCAGCGGCGTGGATCGGTTTCAGCGTGATAGGTGAGCGGTTGCAAGGAGAATTCCAAGTGATGAAGGCTAAATGTATAAATCGCGCTTGTTGTACATCCAATAGGCCGCTGCCACGCACACGACGATGATCGCGGCCGAGAGAACCAGATACGCCCCGTCCATCTTGCCAGTGCGGAGGAGTTCCCCGGCGTCGAAATACTTGAACGGCGTGAAGTATTTGAGAAAATCCAGACCCTCCTGCATACTGGAGATGATGGACATGAAGTACGTCGTCAGGATGATGGCAATGGCGGTTGAGCCGGAGCGTTTGTACTGCTTCATGGCGCAGCCCAGCAGCAGCCCGATGGCAAGGAAGATCAGTTCGAGCGCCAACATGGCCTGCATTTCGAGCGCCAGGAAGTCGTAGAAGCCCTGGTCGGGCTGGTAAGACCGCACCGCCACAAGCGTCACCGCCCAGGTGATCAGCACGAAGGCGATGCAATTGACCAGGGCAGCCAGCGCCTTGGCTGTGACGACTCTGCTGCGCGATACCGGCAGCACGAGCGAAAACTCGACCGTCCGGTCGCGCTCTTCCTTGGAGATGATGTCGCTACCCCACATCGCGGCTGCGATTGCGCCCATTAAACCAAAATAGATAAACATGATGCCATAGAAACCGCTCAACGTGGTCAGGTTGAAGGCGCGCATGCTCAAGGCATCCAGCAGCGCCGGGGGCATGGAATCGAGCATCTTCAGCATCTCGGGGTCGCCGGCAAAGGCGGAAAATTTCGCCACTGCCATCATGATCATCAGCGCGACGATGACGCTCCAGATCAGCAGCGATTTGAAGTTGGCTTTCAGTTCACGCAGAAAGATGTTCATCGTGCGTCTCCTTACGATACAGCCGGAATGTCGCGGCGGACGTACAGCCGATAACTGACCGCCAGCGCAACCAGGGTGACCGCTGCGTTGAGCAGCACCAGCGGCGTATCGTACGCGCCATGCTGGACGATGTAGGCCGCATCCAGGTGCTTGAAGGGCGTGATCAGTTCCAGTTTCACATCGCCAAAGATGCCGCTGAACGCGCTCAACACGTATGAACCGAACCCCAGGCCGAGGGCATACGGCGTCACGCTGCGCACACGCTTGACCAGCAGCGAAATGACCAGTCCGACGCTCAGGAAAAAGAGTTGGAGAATCACGATGCTGATCAGCAGCAGGAGCAGCGTGCCTGTCTCGTACTCGTGCTCGCCGCGGAAGAGCGCGATGACGACGAAACTAATCACCCACACGACCAGGTTGGTGATGGTCAGGCTGGTCAGCGCGGCCAGCAGTTTACTGGTCAGTATCTGCGTGCGGCTGACCGGTTTGCTCAACAGGAAGTCCGCGGTCAATTCACTCTCTTCAATCGAGACCAGCCCAAAGCCGTAGTTGCCGGCCTGGATCGCCAGACAGAGTTGAACGAACAGGAAAATAAAACTGTAATAACCCAGCACGGTGGCCAGGTCCATGTTATCCATGCCGAAGGCGGCCCGCAATTCCTGTGGGTATCTTGCCAGGAATGCGTTCATCAGCGCAGCCTGATCGGCAAATGCCGAAAAAAAGGAGAAAAAGATAACGAGGAGCGCTGCCACAGACAGCGACCAGGTGACCACCGATTTCAGTCGGGTGCGGAATTCATGTCTGTAGATGTTTGCGTTCATGGTCTCCGCCTATTCGTAGTAGTGCATGAAGATTTCTTCCAGCGTCGGCTCCTCGATGGTCACATCGGCAACCTGGATTCCGCTGATTTTTTGCAGCACCGCGTTGATGTCGCCCTTGAAGAAGAAATTCACCGACCTGTTTTCCACTTGCACATTGGTCACTCCCGGCAGATCAAAGGAGGCCCGAGTCAGCCCTTCAGCCGTCACATGCACCTTTTTGTAGTTATTCTTCTGCAGGGTGCGGATGTCGGAGATTTCGACGATGCTGCCCTCGCGGATGATGCCCACCCGGGTGCATAAGCGCTGCACTTCGCCCAAAATATGCGAAGAGAAGAAAACGGTCACGCCGCGGGCATTTTCTTCACGGATCAGGTTGAAGAACTTGCGTTGCATGAGCGGATCGAGGCCGCTGGTCGGCTCATCCAGGAAGAGCAGTTTAGGGCTGTGCAGCAAGCCCTGCACGATGCCGACCTTCTTCTTGTTGCCATAGGACAGGTCGCTAATGCGGCGGTTCATCTCCAGTTCCATGGTTTCGGACAGCTCGTGCATGCGTTGGGTGCAGTCGCCGTTATAAAAGCTGGCGGAATACTTGAGCAAGTCAACGACTTTCATCCCTTCGTAGTAATAGACTTCCGAAGGCAGGTAGCCGATATCGCGGCGGATTTCCGGGCCGTGAGTGACCACATCTTTGCCAAAAACTTTGGCGCTGCCACTGGTTGGATGGATCAGCGACAGCAACAGGCGGATGGTGGTGGATTTCCCGGCGCCGTTTGGCCCAATGAAGCCGAAGATTTCGCCTTCTTCCTCACTGAAAGAGACATCCACGATGCCCCGCGCTTTTCCGTAATACTTGGTCAGCTTAGAAACTTCGATAACACTCATAGAGTCGCTCCTTTGCACAAAATAGTGCGGAAGATATCGCCACCCAACGCCCACCGTCAGGTGTGGCGCAAATCGTGACCCCGTCGCTGTTTTCAGTCTACACCCAACCCCCTGGATTGTCAACCGACCCGAACCGCCGGACCCTTGCGCTGCAGCAGTTCCAAATGTAGCCGGGTTTTTGACCACAGAGATCACAAAGAACGCAGAGAAGTTGCCGATTTGCGTCTGATCTGCCGTTTCTTTGTGTTCTCTGTGCTCCCGGGTGGTTGAATGTGTGCTATATTATGGAATAGCTGCACTTTCGAGCCTTTCCTTGACGCGCCGGCGCCGGTCAGGTACAATACTGGCGAGAAATGGGAGGGTCATCCGATGATACTCGAACAAGTCGCCACTCGCCTGAATACGACGCCGGCCCAACTCGAACGCGATAGCTTGCAACTCTACCTGGAGCGCAAGCTACGACTCGTAGAGAGTGAGCTGTTCACGCTGGCCCACCGATACGGCGTGCGAACCGTCGCCGAACTGGATCAGGCTGTCCAGGCGGGCCGTTTCCACGAACCCGAAGCTTTCGACGACACCTTCCGGTTCGACTACCTGGAAGACCAACGCCACATCTTGCTGGAGATGATGGGGCAGCTATGATAACTTCCCCAACACCGCCTGGCGCAACGTGTCCACCTATCCCCGCCACTTCCATAACGGCTCGCAGAACGATGTCGAGCCTGCGCCTTTCAGCGCCGACCTCCTGACCGGTTTCCGCGAGTTCATGGACTTCGTGCGAACACGCCGGTCTCAGTCCTGAACGGGAACGGCCTTATAGGCCGCCAACTGCTCCCGCAGCCTTTGGATCCGGCGCTCCAGGCCGCCGGCCGCCTCCAGGGGTTCGCCGCGCGCCGCGGCCAGGGTCAGATTCAGCGAGCGGATCAGCTCCCGGCCCACCAACTGGACGAAATCGGCCAGGTCGCCGGCATCGGCTCGCTCCAACGCCAGCAGATAATCGCCGCGTGCCTCCAGCGGGATGACCACCGGCACAAAGCCGTGCTGCATGAGAATGAGATTGGTCAGCAGCCGGGCCATGCGGCCATTGCCGTCGTCGAAGGGATGGATGGCGACAAAACGGTAGTGGAATGTGGCGGCCAACACCAGGGGATGCAGCGCACCGGCTTGCGCCTCCCGGCGATACCAGGCCAGCAACTCGCCCATCAGCGCGGGCGTTTCCAGGGGCGTGGCATAGAAGTGCGTCTCGCCCGTGGTGGTGCGGACGTGGTTGGGGGCCGTCTTGTAACAGCCGATGGCGATGCGACGTCGCGTGGGCCAACCATCGGCGGTGATGGCGTCCACGTCGTATGGTTCCACGAGCAAGATGCGGTGTAGCTCACGGATCGCGGCCTCGGTCAGCGCCTCGCCGCCGCGCACCAACTCTTCCAGGTAGCGGATGGCGTCATGATGCCCCCGGATGTCCAGGTAATCCCGAAATGGCTTGCCCTGCGCGGTGATGCCGTAGAGCAGAAACGCGCGCGTCTCGCCCAGCGTCAGCGTGTTGCCCTCGATGGCGTTGGAATGGTAGTTCCACTCCAGGTTCAGCTTCTGCACCAGGCGCGCCTCTTGCTCCGGGTCGAGCGGACGCAAGGCGTCCACCTCGCCGCGTAAGGCTTCGACACGGGCCAGGAGTTCGTTCAGCGTCACTGTGAGTCTCCACAAGGATGGGTCAGGCCGTATCGCCTGCCGGTTGAGCGACATTTCGTCTGTCCACCGAGGCATTGGGTTTTGGCTGCTCCATCGCCGCGAAGTACTCGAGCAGATAGCGATGGGCACAACAAACCGTTCTCGTAAGCGGCTTCGATGGTTCGTGGCGACATGATAGTCATAGATTGGCCTCCATCATCAGCAGAGTCTATCCTGGCAACGCGTGTCTGACACGGGTTGTAGCACTGGGAAGGCAGGGCGTCAACTGATCGAATTGGCTACCGCCCCTCCACGATGGCGATTTCGTCGTCGGTCAACCCGTAGAGCGTGTAGACCATCCGGTCAATCAGGTAGTCGGACCTCACGCAAAAGCTCAGACTTCGCCGTACCGGTACTTCGTACACTCTTCGATGATCTTGATCTCAGCCGGCGCCAGATCGAACAGCGTGTAGACGCGCGCGTTGAGCTGCGTCTCCAGCCGCACGATTTCAGTTGTGCGCTGCGCGTGCTCAGCGCGACGGGCGGCCAGCCAGCCTTCCCAGTCGTCCCGCTGCCGCAGCGGGATCTCGCGCTTGAACGCTTTGCGCACCTCGACCATGAAGCCGGGGAAGTCCAGCTCCCACCAGGCGGTGAGCTTCTGGTTCAGGGCCGCGCCCGGCTGACCCAGGTCGGTCAGGATGCGGTGGTGAGTCTGGCGATGCAGGGTGTAGCGGGCGCGTGCCTGTTCGGTGATCGCGAGGGCCAGCGCGGCGATGGCGTCACGGTCGGCGGTGGGGGCGTCGGGGATGGGTAGGCAAGACATGAATTGGGCGAACAGCCGGTAGCGATTGGCTCCGATCCGCTCTCCAAATGGCTGTGACAGGTTGGTGATACCAAACCATGTTGTTCGACTCGCCAGTATACCGAGTAAGTATGGAGTCGCATCGGAGACAAAGTACGCGGTATTACTCGCATATGTGTCAGCATCATCCCATACAAATCGCGGTGATTTGGCGATATCGGGCCAGAAAATCTTTGGCGTAGCGAAAGCCCGATAATAGTCGATTGTGTCCTGAATTTCGTACCATTCATAGGCACCGGGCTTCCGGCCTGACCACGGTTGCGTCCTATCCCAATCGGTAGGTCGCGGTTCCAACTGCTTGCGGAAAGGCGTCAAGAACTCCTTGACGACGGGATAAGCCTCGATATTGATCCCCCTGCGCGTGAAGATTAGCCACCGTTCTTCATCTTCCCAAAACCATGGTCGCAGATCTTCGCCGCGAAGAATCGGCTTCATAATCTCAGCGGAGTGAGGATCAGCCTGCACCAGCCGAGTACGCGTTGCCCGATCAATGATGAATACTTCATTCGAGCCCGTTTTAACTCCGTAGTAGATCCCCCCCTTCACTACCTCGCCCAACGGCCGGCCGGCGGCCATCAGCTTGGTGAACACACGTCGCCCCGCGTCGTCGCCCAGTTGCCAGCCGGCGTCCGGCTGATCGTGGATCGCGACCGGCATCAGCTTGGCCGCCACCTGCTCGGCAAACTGCTTCACCCCTTCGCCGCGCGTGAAGATGGCGACCTGCGCGTGATGATCGGGGGCGGGCGGGGTTTTCTGCACGACCGGAATCGCCGGGTAGACATCCGCCGCGTCTGTGAAGACGTGGTTGTCGCCGATGTCCACCAGCGTCTCGATCATCATGTGGGTGCGCAAGTAGGCCCGCAGCCCTTTGGCATAGGCGGCGCGGAACCAGCTATTGCTGCTGATGTAGGCCAATCGGCCGCCCGCCCGTAGTTGGCGCAAGCCCTGGGCGAAGAAATAGACGAACAGGTCGGCCGTGCCGTGGTAGACCTCGGCAAAATTGGCGGCAAAGTGGGGTTTGAGCGGCGCCAACTGCTCCTGCCGCACATACGGCGGGTTCCCGATCACCGCGTCGAACCCCGGATTCTCCGCCCAATCGCGCCGCGCCAGGTCTACGAAGACCTCCGGAAACTCCAGGTCCCAGTGGAAGAAGCGTTTCTCGGCCCACAGCGCCCGTGACCGCTCGACCGCGACCCGGACCTTCTCGGCCAGGGCACGCTCCCCGCGCAGCGCGGGCAGCACGTCCGCGCCATGCACGGTCATGAACTCGAAGGCCGCGCCGTGGTCTTTCGTCTTGCGTCCTTCGTCGAACCACTGGCTCACCCACAGGTCGAGCGCCTGCTTGTAGGGGGTCAGCGCGGCCTGCATGGCGGCGAACTCGTCCGCGCTCTGGCGCACGTCGGCCAGGGTGGTGTCGGCCCGGCCCGCGATCTCCAGCATGGTGGTGGTGAGGGCCAGCAGCCCGGCGAACGGCCCGCCCCACAGCGCCATCTGGCCGCTGTCGGTCGCGGCGATGGCCGCCTCGACGGTGCGCACGTCGCTGCCGATCAGCGAGTTGCCCCAACGCAGGTGATGATCCAGGAAGCTGAGGGGCGCGCCCACGGTGAAGGAGTGCAGCCACAGGCTCAGCTTGGCCAGCTCCACGGCCATCGGGTTCAGATCCACGCCGTAGATGCAGCGCTTCAGCACCAGGCGGGTCAGCAGGCTGGTGTCATCCAGCCGCGCCGCGTCCAGCCCGATCCCCTGCCGCGCCATCTCTCCCACGATCTCCCCGCGCACCCGTTCCACCGTCTGGCGGATCGGGTTCCACTCCCACGGCACGCCGGCATGGCTGTCGTGATACGCCTGCATGCGCAGGATGATGCCATCGGTCAGGAAGTCCACCGCGTTGACCAGGAAATGACCCGACCCCATGGCCGGATCGCAGACCTTGATCCCCAGGAACGCCTCGGCCGCGTCGCGCTCGGCCCCCGCGAGCTGACCGCGCAGATGGCGGTTGACGCCGGCGTCCAGTGTCTTGGCCAGCCGGCCGCGCAGCTCGGCGATGCGATCCATAGCCGCGGCGAACGCGGTCTGCCGGCCATCCAGCACCGGCCCCAACGTCTGCCGGACGATGTAGTCCACGATGTAGTCGGGGGTGTAGTAGGAGCCGGTCGCCTTGCGCTCGCCGCGATCGTTGACGAGGAGGACCTCGCCCCCCAACCCCCTCTCCTCTCCCGTAATCGGGAGAGGAGAGGGGGCCGGGGGTGAGGTGAGGGCCAGCTTGTTCTCCAGCAGCCCCTCGTAGATGCTGCCCAGGTTGCGCACGCTGATGTAGGCGTAGTCCACCGGCTGGCCGGCGTCGCGCACCAGGATGTCTACCGCGCGGGCCACGGCCCGGTCGCTGAGTTTGTGCCCGGCCAGGAAGCGGTTGTCGGGCGTGGCCGGGTTGAAGAGGCCGCCGTCGTAACGCGGCACGCCCAGGTCAGGATCTCCCTGGTCAATGCGGCGGAAGAGGGCCAGCAGGCTGTCATACTGGCGGGTCGCGTGGGTCGCGTCGCTGATCGCCAGGCCGCGATCTGCGCGCTCGGCCACCTGGCGCGCCATGCGCGTCAGGCTCTCCTCCCAATAGGCCGGGTTGGTGATGGGCAGCAGGTTGCGCGCCTCCGCGTAGAGCACGAAAAGCAGCTTGTAGAGCAGGCTCAGGCTGGCGCGATAGACCTGTCCCAGGCTCTCGGCCGTCTCCTCGCGCATGCCAAGCTGCTGGCGGCGGTAGGCCACGAAGCCGCCCGCGATCTCCGGCATCACCTCGTCGAAGACCAGCTCCTTCAGCTTGTCGCTGATCTCGCGGGCGTAGGTCGCAGAGCCTTCATGGATGCGGCGGACAAAGCTACGGCCCTGCGCATCAGGCGTAAACGCGGCGCGGCGGAAAAAGAGCCAAAAGCGGCGGAAGGTGTCAACCTCACCCCCCGGCCCCCTCTCCTGCGAGGAGAGGGGGAGGCAGGCAGATCGCCGCCAGGTCAACCTCGTAATACTCGCTGGCAGTGCTGCTGACCTCGCGGCTGTAGAGGCGCCAGATGCGGCCGTTGGTGAGGATGCCCCACGGGCAGCGGGTTCCCACCAGGTAGCCGACCATCTGGTGGCTGGGGTTGTTGTCGCTCTTCCAAGTGTCGCGACCGCTGGCGTCCTTCCGGCTGAGGGGCCGGCCCCAGTATTTCGCCTCGGCGATGGCCAGGCTGCGGCCGTAGAAGGGGTCATCGTCCCCCTGGTGGGGATACGCGGCGTTCTTGGTCGCTTCGTCGGCAAACAGGGCATAGTCGGGCCGGTTGACGCGGCCGCCCCGGCTGTTCTTGACCTGGGGGATGTAGCTCCAGCCCAACAGGGCCAGCGTCGGCTTGATGAATTCGTCCTCGGTCTGTGCCTCGTTCCAGGCCGCGCCGTAACGCTGCGCCTTCTCCCACAACGCGGCCAACGCCGCGAACGCCTGGGTCGGATCTTCCGCCCATTCGGGGTGCGCGGGCAGACGCGACTCCAGGTAGTGCAGCGAAAAGAGCGACTTGCCCGACGGCAGCAACGGTGGGTTCATGGAATCTGTCATGGGATTAGCTATGTCCTCAGCAGCCGAACACCAGCGCGTACATCAGCGTCCAGATGCAACCGGCGACGCAGCATGAAGCGGCAACGAAGGTCTTTTCCAGCCGCATTCGTGGGACGAACGTGTCGGCCCTGGCTTGCACCGGGCTGCCCAACCAGCCGCATAAGGTGTAGCGAAACAGGCCTTTGGCTGCCCAGGGGCACCCGCCCCCCTCCCCGCCCCCCGCCGCTCCTCTTCCCTGCTCCTTTGCCACAAACCAGCCGCCCCAAACACCTTTCTGTTTTGGCCCGACCCTTTCAATCCGGGGCCCCCTGGCCTGGTCCAAGGGGCCAAACATCACGCCACTCCCAATTTCAGTCCAGTTGCCACTTCGCTGTATGCATAGATTTCGCTGCGGCTATCTTCCTGCACTTTGTACTCAATAGAGGCCGCAATGCTGTGCCATCCTCCCTGCCAATCCCTTAGCCCTAGCAACAAGTATGCTCCCAGTTCTTTGCCAACCGTCCTGATGCTTCAAATCCCAAATCTCAAGTGTTAGCTTAGAGTTCAAGGTCAATGAATCCAAGTCATTCGGCTTATCCTGTTTAAAACATGCCTGGCTTGTTCTATCTTCTAAACGACTGAGCCAGTCTAAATTATACCCTTTTCGCAGACGTTCACACTCAGCTTGTGTTGCTGTTTTTGCGCGCTCTTCCTGCAATTTCTGCTCATGTTGCCTTCTGACCTGTTCTTCATTAACCGTCCTGAGTTGTCGAATGTATTTTACGAAATCTTCATCCATCGGTATTCCTCTGCACATCTGACGCTATTTGCGCGAGCCCAACGGCTAGTGTCAGTTGCGCCGTACGCATCTTCGCTCAAACCGCGCTAGCTGGTTCGGCGTCAACTGCAAACGGTGTTGGGCAGGTAAAGCCTTGCATTGCAGCAGACGAGCAAACCTTCAACGCTCAAGTCTTCATCTATTTCCGGCCAATGAACATGCGGCACGTATCTTCCAGTGTGTGGTGGAGGGGACCATATGGCGAAAATTGTCCGACCGTCTGTAAATCTAGAGTGAACCTGGTACGTACATTCTTAATTCGTTCGCCCGTTGCGTCCATCCCTTCGGTGATGCCGATTTTTCGATCCGGCGTAGTTCACTGGCATTGAACCCTAAATTTCGTGCCAAAACAACTGGTTTGCGGCGGGGAGGGCGGGCCCCTGCCGCCAGCCTGCTACTGATTTGTCAAAGAAAACCGCCCCCCGCCCCGGCGGACACCTGGTTTCGAATCACACCCAAGCCTGATTGGCAGCAGACTCACTCTGTGCTAAAATACGAATGCCTTTTACCAAATTTCACCCATTCATCCCCCAGCGATCGGTACCATGCGCAAAATTAGCTATATTCTACTTGCCCTTCTCATTGCCTTGCTCGGCGCTTCGCTGCTGCGCAGCTCGCAGACGGATCCGCGGCGTGATGCCCTGCTCCTGTTCCTGCTGGCGGGCCTCATCTTTGCCCTGGTTGCGCGCCCGCCCGCGCCCTGGCCTGACCTGGTGGCGCGCCGGCACTGGCCGCGCTGGTCGTTCGGTCTGACCATCCTCAGCGTGCTGCTGGCTGGGGTTGCCATTGTCCTCTTCTGGCAGGCGCCGCCCGGTGATCTGCAGTTCACTGGTTTGCCGTTGATCCTGTGGCTCGTCAGCATTCCTCTTTTCATCGCCGGCACCTGGGCCAACGGCAGTGAGGTGCAGGAACAACGGTCACGGCCTGAGTCCGCGCCCGCGCCAGACAGCGCCGACGTGCCGGATGCGGAGGCTACGCTGGATGCCGCGACCCTGGCGCTCCCCGCCCATGAGCTGTTGTCGCCCATCACCGCGCCGGACGTCGCGACCGCTATGATCCCGGACGCTGAGCCGGCGCCGCTGGCGCCCGCGCCTGCGGCCAGGCGATCGCTGCGCACCGCGCTGCGCACCTGGTTTTCCTCCCCGGAGATCATCGCTCTCATCATCCTGCTCCTCGTGGCCCTGTTCCTGCGCGTCTACCAGATCAACACCTTCCCCAATGGCTGTCAATCCGATGAATGCAACAACGGTATGGACGCGCTCAAGTGGCTGAACGGCCGGCTCTACACGCCCTACGCCGAAACCAACGAGGGCCAGGCCACGCTGTTCACCTACCTGATCGCCTTCATGTTCAAACTGGCCGGCGTCGGCATCACGCAGATGCGCCTGGTGTCCGCTATCGTCGCGACCCTCAGCCTGCTCGCCTTCTATTTCCTCGCGCGTGAGCTGTTCGACTGGCACATTGCCCTGCCAACCACGGCCCTCTTTGCCGTCAGCCGCTGGCATCTGACCTTCAGCCGCATCGTCTATGAACTGATCATGGTGCCGCTGGTGGAGAGCCTGCTCTTCCTCTTCTTGATCCGCGCCGTGCGCTATGGCCGGCGGCGTGACTGGGCCTGGACCGGGCTGATGCTGGCGCTGGGCATGAACACCTACACGGCTTTTCGTATCGTACCGTTCGTAGTGGGCATTTTCTTGCTCTACTGGCTGATCACGCACTGGCAGCGCTGGCGGGAGACCATCGAAGGCAGCCTGGTCATGGCGGCCGGCGGCATCGTGGGCGTGGCGCCGCTGGGCGTCTACATTATCCAACACTGGGCCGTCTTCATCGGCCGCACGCGCCACATCTCAGTTTTCAATGACATCGAGAACGCGGGCGGTTCGCTCAAGCCGTTGTGGGACAACCTGGACAAGGTCCTTTGGTCATTTCACTGGCGCGGCGACCTGGCCGCGCTCAACAACCTGCCCGGCGCGCCCCTGCTCGATGTCGTGGTCGGCGCGTTGGTCATCCTGGGCCTGGCCTACATGCTGCGCCATCTGTGGCGGCCGCTGCCCTTCCTCAGCTTCACCTGGATCATTATCGTGGGCAGCGTCGCGGTGCTCTCCGTGGCCCATGAAGCGCCCACCGCGCGCCGCCCCATCGGCCTGCTGCCCGTCATCTTCCTGTTGGTGGGCCTGGTCCTGGATCGTGCCTGGGATGTCTACCTGACCGCGTGGCGGCTGCCCAAGGCCGAACCGGCGCGCCGCGCGCGGCAACAGCGGGCGACCCAGCCTTTCCTGCTCGCCCTGCTGGCGTTGGTGCTGTACGTAGGCGCGGTCAACGCCGACACCTTCTTCAACAAGCAGGCCAAGGACCCGTCGGTCTGGCGCGCGTTCAGCGCGTCGGAGGCCGCCATCGGCGCCTATCTGCGTGACCTGCCGGCGAACGCCCAGGTCTACCTGTCGCCGGCGTTCGAGCGCCATTCGGCCGTGGAACTGATCAGCCGTCGCCGGCCCTACACCCTGCTCAACCTGGCCGAACATCTGCCGCTGCGCAGCGTCCAGGCCGAGGGCGATGTCGTTTATGTGATGGAAACCCTCGATCGGCGCCTGGTGCCGCTGTTGCAGCAGATCTACCCGGACGGCGCGGCCGATTATCATCAGGACCCCTTCGGCGCTTCGCTCTTCGTCAGTTACCGCGTCCCGACAGCCGCAGTGGCGCAGGGGCGCGGGCTGATTGCGCGCTTCTATCCCGCCGCCGCCGCCGGTGGCCCGCCCACCATCGAGCGCCGCGACACAGCGATTGATTTCGACTGGAAAACCACCGCGCCGCCGCTGCAAGCGCCCTTCTCCGTGCGCTGGCAAGGCGCGCTCTTCACCAGCGGCGGTTACGGCCAATACACCTTCGAGCTGACCAGCGACGGCGCGGCCGAGCTGTGGATCAACGACAAGCCCATACTGCAGATCACAGAGGCCGACAGCCAGCACACGCAGACCAAAACCATCACCCTGCCCGGCGGTTTTCAGGGCATCGCGCTGACCTACAACAGCGGCCAGCAGCCGGGCCGCATTCGGTTTTCCTGGAGCGGACCCGGCATCCCGGCCGGTGTGGTATCAGCCGACGCGCTCTATGCCCTGGAGATCGCCAACAGCGGCCTGATCGGTTACTATTACCCGACCGGCGACGCCAGCGGCCAGCCGGTGCGCATCCAGCACGACATCTTTGTCTTGCCCAACCCGGTGCTCTCAGAGCCGTACAGCATCGTCTGGCGGGGCAAAATTGCCGCACCGCAGAGCGGTCAGTACCTCTTTGGCGCACGGGCCGATGACGGCGCCCAGGTCTTCATCAACAAGACGCTGGTCGCGGACAACGGCGGCTCGCACGGCTCTGAGTATCGTGAGGGCAGCATCTTCCTGGATCAAGGCTTCCACGACATCGAGGTCAGGTATTGGCAGATCGGCGGCTCGCGCGACATGCAGTTGTGGTGGCAGCCGCCCGGCGGGGGCAAGGAGATCATCCCGCCCACCTACCTCTTCCCCATCGAGGACATGGTGCCGACGAACATCGTGCTGCCTGCCCCCCCAACCCCGGCGCCGCCAACGCCGCCAACGCCTGACGTGTCCGGCGGACAGCCGGCCGGCGCGGAGCCGCCGACCAGCGGCGGGCAGCCTCCGGTGGCCGCGGCCGGCCAGCTCGGCAGCCTGCCCGACCTGGCGCTGCCGGTGGTGTGGCAGAGTGGGGCTTGCGGCAGCGGCAATGGTCAGTTCAATCAGCCGCGCGGGGTCACGGTGGATGCCGAAGGCAATATCTACGTGGCCGACACGGGCAATCACCGCATCGTCAAGTTAGACAAGGCGGGCAAGTTCGTCAAGGCCTGGGGTCGTGAAGGCGAGGGCGACGGGCAGTTCATCGAGCCGTTCGACCTGGGGATAGCGCCCGACGGCACCCTGGTGGTGTTGGACTCGGTGCAGCAGCGCTTGCAGCGCTTCACCGCCGACGGTCAGTTCGTGGCCGCGTTTGGGGTGGAGAACACCTTCTACCGCCCGCGTGGCTTGTGGGTAGATGGACAGGGCGATCTGTGGGTGGCCGACACCGGCGGCATTCGCATCCTGCATCTCGATGCGGCCGGTCAGCGCCTGGCGCAGATCGGCGGCAAGGACGAACCCCCGGTGGGCCAGGGGCAGCCAACTGACGTGGCGGTCGGCCCTGGCGGCGACATCTGGGTGGTGGAGGCAACCAACGGCATCCTCTGGCACCTGGCCGCAGACGCCGCCATCGTCAAGTCGCTGGCGTTGACCCCGGCCGGCACGTTGGACGGGCCGCACCTGGCGACGGGCGGCGATGGCCGTCTGTACGCCACCGATCCTGAGGGCTTTCGGGTCGTCATCCTGGCGCCGGATGGCGCGCCGGTCGGTCAATTTGGCATGGAGGGCAACGAACCCGGCCAGTTCCGCAAACTGCTGGGCATTGCCGTCAGTTCCTCGAATCAGGTTCTTGTTGTAGACACCCCGGCTTGCAAAGTGACCGCGTTTGCGGTACAACCGTAGCGCAGGGCGATTGGCGCCTTGCCCGGTGAAGTGACGTTGAATAGTAACTGCTCAGCGATTGAAACCGCCTGATGGGCGTGCCGCGGCGTCCCCTGTGGACGCCGGTCGGCGCAGGCCGACCTCGCCCCGGGCCCCCCCCCCGCCCGTTCCCGCGGGGGGTGGTCGCGCCGGATGCATGGGCAGTTGCGCTGGAGGTGAGACATGGCACGGACTCGTGGTGCGCCGCCCATCAAGCGGCTGAAGAACATCGTGTACAGCAATCAATCGGGGATGGTCCTTGACCTCTACCCCGCCGCGCAACAGGCGCATGCGCCGGCGCCGACCGTGGTTTACGTGCATGGCGGCGCGTGGACAACAGGTAACAAGAATGGCGGCTACAGCCTGGAGCTGGCGCCGGCCATCACTGAGCGCGGCGGCATCTTTGTGGCTCTGAATTATCGGCTGGCGCCCGAATTCTTGTTCCCCGCGCACATCCAGGATGTGAAATGCGCCATCCGGTTCCTGCGCGCCCACGCGGTCAAGTATGGCATTGATCCGCAGCGCATCGCCATCATCGGCAACAGCGCGGGAGGGCATCTGGTTTCCCTGGCCGGCCTGACCGACGCCAGCGCGGGTTTCGACACCGATGAGTATGCACATCAATCGAGCCAGGTGCAGGCCGTGGTTGATCTGTATGGGCCGGCCGACCTGACCCCAATCTCAGCCAATTCGTACTTCCAGCGCCGCCTGCGCGCCGTGTTTGGTCGCGACCCGGACGCGCTGCGCCGCGCCAGCCCGGTTACCTACATCAAGGCCGGCGCGCCGCCCTTCTTCATCGTGCATGGCGAGCGCGACCAGACTGTGCCGATCGCCCAATCTGTCGCCTTGCAGGCCGCGCTGCAGGCGGTGGGCGGCCAGGCCACGCTGCTATCGGTCAGGAATGCCGGCCATGCCCTGGTTTCGGTCGGCGGGCCGATCAGTCCCAGCCAGGATCAGGTCAACGCGGCGATTGTGGAATGGCTGGGCGCGAAACTGCAATTTGCGGGCGGCTGAAAGCGCAGCAGTTGCCCATCCTGCACACCAGCCCGAACAGGATTGATAGGATGAATCATGCCAAAGAAGAAATTACCGCTTGATCTCAAGCTGGCGACCATGAGCGAAAGTGCGCCGGAGAAGGGATCATTGCTGCGTGACCCGCGGCTCTACATCAACCGCGAGCTGAGTTGGATCGAGTTCAACCGGCGGGTGCTGCAGGAGGCGCAAAATCAGGATGCGCCCCTGTTGGAGCGCATCAAGTTCCTCTCCATCTTTGGCTCCAACCTCGACGAGTTTTTCATGATTCGGATTTCGGGCCTGCGTGAGCAAGTTGCCGCGGGCGTGACTCAGCGCACCCCAGACGGTATGACTCCAACCGAGCAGTTGGAGGCGATTCGGAAAGCCCTGCTGCTGCTGTTGGACGAGCAGACGCGTGTGCTGGCCGAGGACCTGGTGCCCAAACTGGCCGGCCAGAGCATTCGCCTGCTGAACTACGATGATCTGACGCCGGCCCAGCGCGCGGCCTTGCGCACCTACTACGAGCGCGAGGTGTTCCCGGTGCTCACGCCCCTGGCCTTCGATGCTGCGCACCCCTTTCCGCGCATCTCCAACCTCAGCCTCAACCTGGCGGTGCTCATCAATGATCCGGAGTACGGCGAGCGTTTCGCCCGTGTCAAGGTGCCATCGAACCTGGCGCGGCTCATTCCCCTGCACGAACTGGCGCCGTTGACGCGGGCGCAGGACGGCTCCACGTCGCATCCACACCGCAGTATGGCTTTCGTCTGGCTCGAGCAGGTGATTGCCGCCAATCTCTCCGACCTCTTCGTGGGGATGGAGATCATGGCGTGTTACCCTTTCCGTATCATTCGCGATACCGACATCGAGATTCAGGAAGATGAAGCCGACGACCTGCTGTTGACCATCGAGCAGGGCATTCGCCAGCGCCGCTTTGGCAACTGCGTGCGTTTGGAAATCGGCGCCGGTATGCCGGAGCGGGTACGGAACACCCTGCTGGAAAAATTGCAGCTCGATCCTGGCGCGATCTACACCAGCAACGGCCCCCTTGGGGCTTTCCAGCTTGATGGAACTGCACGGCCTGGATCGCCCCGACCTCAAAGACCGCCCGTTTTCCGCGGCCGTGCCGGTCATCTTCAGCAGCGAGGAAGACATTTTTAGCGCGATCCGGCGGCAGGACATCCTGTTGCATCATCCCTATGACTCTTTTACCCCCGTGATTGATCTGATTCGCACCGCCTCCGAAGACCCCAACGTGCTGGCGATCAAGATGACCCTTTACCGGGTGGGCAGCCGCTCGCCCATCGTCAACGCGCTGATGGAGGCGGGCGAAAACGGCAAGCATGTGGCCGTCCTGGTCGAGCTAAAGGCGCGCTTCGACGAAGAGAACAACATCGTTTGGGCGCGCGCCCTGGAACGCTCCGGCGTACACGTGGTGTACGGTGTCCTGGGCTTGAAGACGCACTGCAAGCTGGCGTTGATCGTGCGCCGCGAGCGAGACGGTATCCACCGCTATGTCCACCTGGGCACCGGCAACTACAACGCGACCACGGCCCGCATCTACACCGACCTCGGCCTGCTGACGTGTCGTGAGGACATTGCCTCGGATGTCTCCGACATCTTCAATTTCCTGACCGGTTTTTCCAATCCGAAGTCCTACCGCAAACTGGGCGTGGCGCCGGTATCCTTGCGCGACACCATCCACGACATGATTCGTAACGAGATCAAGTATGGTAAGGATGGGCTTCTCATTTTCAAGGTCAATTCGCTGCTCGATCCGGCCATGATCGAAGACCTCTACCGGGCTTCACAGGCCGGCGTGCGCGTGAACTTGATCGTGCGCGGCATCTGCTGCATTCGGCCCGGCCTGCCCGGCGTCAGCGAGAATATCCGCGTCATCAGCATCGTCGGCCGCTTTCTGGAGCACAGCCGCATCTACTACGCGCGCAACAACGGCGACGAACTGATCTACCTGAGCAGCGCCGACTTGATGCAGCGCAACCTCGATCGCCGCGTAGAGACGCTCTTTCCCGTCGAAGATCCGACCATCAAGACGGTCATCCGCCAGCAAATCCTCGATCTCTGCCTGGCCGACACCGTCAAGGCGCGTCAACTCAACCCGGACGGCGCCTACACCTGGGTCAAGCCCGATAGCGAGCATCCGCTGTTGGACTCACAGCACTCGCTGCTCTACAATCGCAGCCCAATGGTCACGTATTGAGGAAAGTGCGAAGCAGATTCTCGATGAGGGCGAGCATGCAGCAAATCCTGGTAGGTCTTCTACTTGGCTACGGGCAGATTTCTCCCCAGCGCGCGGCGATGACGGCCATGTCGGCCGCATCTATCACCAGGTTGTCGTCCAGGTCGTAGCGCGGGTCCCAGGCTGGCGTCTGCGGCGTTTCACCCCAATGCGCCGCTACCTGTGCGACATCAATCACCGTCACACTGCCGCTGTGGTCGAAGTCCAGCTCCGCGCAGATGGGTGGCGGGGGTGGAGGCCGCATCTCCAGGCTGCGGCAGGTGTCCGCGGCGCACCCCTTCAATAGAGACAACCACGCGGCCAACTGGGCCAGGGTGGTCGGGTCGGCGCTGGCGGCTAGATTCTCCAACTCGAAGGGATCATTCGCCAGGTTGTACAGCTCGCGCTCGCCGGTATCATACTCGATGTATTTCAGGTCTGCCGTGCGCAGGCCGCTGTAGAACAGCGGGGCGCTCTGAAAGCGCGGCGAGTCGAAAGGATCGGGTGGCTCGCCCAGGGGATCACGCAACCCATGATGATCGCCCACATACTGCTCGAACAGCAAAGCCTGCCGCCAGGCCGCGGGCGGACTCCCACCCAGCAATGGCAGCAGGGAACGTCCGTCTGTGTACGCTGGGGTTTCAATCCCGGCAATGTCGGCCAGGGTCGGCGCCAGGTCTACGATACTCGCCAGGTAAGGTACGGTTTGGCTGATCGGCGCCTGCGGGCCGCGCACGAACAAGGGTACGTGGATATCTTCCTCATAGCCCAGGTATTTGCCGGGCAGCAAGCGGTGTTGACCCATGTGGTAGCCGTTGTCGCTGGTGAAGAAGATGTAGGTGTTGTTCAATTGCCCGGTCGCTTCCAGGGTTTCGACCAGGGCGGCGATGGTTTCATCAACCGCCTGCATGGACTGCAACCACAGGCGGTACTGGTCGTCAATCTGCTGCACCTCCTCAGGCGTCAGCAGGGGCAGGTTCTGAATCCACTGTGGCTTATCGCTGACGTCGAGTTCGTTGAACGACGGCGGGCGCGGCGCCAGCGTGTCGGTGAAGAGCGTGGTGTGCCGCGGCGCGGGCGTGGATGGCGTGTGCGGGGAGAATGACGAGAAATAGGCAAAGAAAGGCTCTCCGCTGGTGACGGTGCGGGTGATGAAACTCAGCGCTTGGGTGGTCAGCACATCCTGCAGATAATCTGCCGGATCGCTGCCATAGGCGACCAGCGTGCCATTTTCGTTCAGCGTATAGTTGAACTGATTGTAGCCGGGCGCGGTGGGGGACGGGCTGTACCATTCGCCCCACCCCGGCGGGATGTAGTTTGACGGGCTGCCATACGGATAGCGATTGAGATATTTGCCAAACAGGGCGGTGCGATAACCGACGTCTTGCAGGCGCGTGGCGATGGTGTCGTTTTCCAGACCCAAATCACGGAAGGTCTCGAAACCACCGGTCGGCGGCGGCCCGTTGGTGTAGACGCCGTGGTTGTGTACGTACTGACCACGCAGCAGGGACGCACGCGAGGGGCAGCAGATGGAGGCGTTGACGAAGAAGTGGGTAAAGGTGATGCCTTGCCCTGCCAACAGCGCCTGCAGGTGCGGCATGGTAGTCACAGTATCCAGATCGAGATCGAGATCATCGGCCAGGATGAACACGATGTTGGGCAGCCCAAGTGGTTGCGCTACCCGGGCCGTCACGGGGCTGGCATCCCGCAGCCCAGCGGGCGACACGGTCGGCACAGGCATAACACTGCCAACCAGCAGCGCGAGTATGAACAGAATCGTCCTGTATGCCAACAGGATACCTCCAAGTAGGATGTTCAGCAGATCATCAATGAGCGCGGGCATACAATAGATCCTGGTAGGCTTTCTGCCAGTCAAGGAGCATTCTGTACGCTGAGCGCCAGGCCAGCCAATCGTCCTCTTCAGTCGGTGTAGCTCGGTTCTGCAAGTGGGCTGTAAACTGCTCGAATTCCATCCCGTGTTTACGTTCGAGTCTACGTACGCGACGCCGATAATAGACTAACTTGGCGCACAGCCGACAATGCCAGTTCCCACAAGGCTTCCTCAATCGTGGTGTAGCGTTGTTGTGCAACCAGAGTCGTCGCGACTTTGTCCAGTACGACGGTCGAAGAAATTGCAAGTGCCATAAACAGAATCCTTTGCTTCGAAGAACTTCACGGTTCATTCTTCCGGCGTGCGTCCTACACAAGCAGCTGTCATTTTAGCGCATTCATGGCGCATTGACCAATCATGCTCCCGGCTAATCCCCGGCTAAGGGAGGCGGCCCAGATCAAAACCACAGACCGCCTCCTGCCCTAATGCGTCGGGTCGCTCACGTCGAAGATCAACAATCCGCCTACGCCGTCAGCGGCGTAAGCCAGGCTGCCGGCCACGGCAACACCCCAGGCATAACCCGGCGTAGGGTCTTGCATGGTACACCGGGCGGATCGGTTGCTCGCTCATCATTATGGCACTTCCCGGTGTCATTGTCAACGGTGTGCTCGCTCAGGAATGAGAATTTTTAACTGTCCAGTTCCGAGCAAATTCTGAGCATACAGACAGCACCAAAGCGGACACTTATTTAATTCTCATTCCTTAGAACACAAGCCCAACTGAATACTCTCGACCCGCCCGGGTTAGGCTGCGTGGGCTGACAAGTCATTCATTTATGGAATTGACAGGGCACACGAAGGAGTGTATAGTCAATTCACTGTCTGTCCAGCCATCTTCCGAACGAATCGGTGAGCAGGAAGTGAGGTGTGAATGAGCGTCATTCTGATCGTTGACGATAACGAGCAAAATCGTTACCTGCTCCGGGTGCTGCTGACTGCGTCCGGTTATGCGGTGTTGGAGGCCGGCAACGGCGTAGAAGCGTTGGCGTTGGCCCGCCGCGCCCGCCCCAACCTGATCATCTCCGACATCCTCATGCCCCAGATGGACGGCTTTGCACTGTGCCGCGAGTGCAAGCGCGACGAGCAGTTGCGCGCTATTCCCTTTGTGTTCTATACCGGCACCTACACCGATCCGCGTGACGCGGCGCTGGCGCGGCAGTTGGGCGCGGCGCGCTTCCTCTTCAAGCCCGTGGAGAACGACCAGCTCATTAGCATGGTGCATGAGGTGCTGCACGCACAGGAAAGTGCGCAATTGACTGCACCGCAGTCGCCGCTGACCGAGGATGCGACTTTCTACCGGCTGTACAACGAAGCCCTGGTGCGCAAACTCGAAGCCAAAATCCTCGAACTGGAAAAGACCAACCGTGCGCTGGCAGAGAGCGAGCGGTGCAACCGCACCCTGCTGGATGCCCTTCCCGATCTGATGTTTCGCACCCATCGCGACGGCGTCATCTGGGATTACAAGGCGGAACACGAGTCCGCCCTGTATGTCCCGCCCGCAGTCTTTCTCGGTAAGACATGGAGCGAAGTGCTCCCGCCGCAGGCGGCAAAATCATGCATGGATGCCATCGAAAGCGCGGCCAGCAGCGGCGGGGTGCAGACCATCGAGTATCAGTTGGAATTGCGAAGCGGCAGCGCGGACTTCGAGGCGCGCGTCGTGGCCGATGAGAAGGGCGACACGGTGTTCATCGTGCGCGATGTCACTGAGCGCAAACAGGCGCAAGACGCGCTCCGTCGCAGCGAAGAGCACTTCCGCGTACTGATCGAGAACGCTTCCGATATCATCACCGTTCTGGACCAAGACGGAACCATTCGCTATGGGAGTCCTGCCGTTGAGCGAGTGCTCGGCTACCAACAGCAAGAACTGATGGGCACAAACACCTTCGAGCTTGTTCACCCGGATGACCTGCCACGGGCTTTGGATGTTTTCAGGCGCGGGCTTTCCAATTTCGGCGTCGTCAGCGAGGCGGTCGAGCTGCGTTGTCGGCACAAAGACGGCTCGTGGCGCACGTTGGAGGCGCTTGGACGCAGCCTGGTGGACGAGTCGGGTCAGACAATCGCCGTGATCCACTCACGCGACATCACCGAACGCAAACAGCGCGAACGCGAACTGGAAGCGCAGGCCATGCTGGCGCAGGCCGTGGGTGAAACGCCCGAGCTGCAACCCCTGCTGGAACGGCTGCTCCTGGCTGCCCGCCATGCCATTCCCGCTGCGGAGAAGGGCAGCGTCTTGCTGGTGGAACCCGATGGCCGTTTGCGCATTCGCGCGCTGAGCGGCTATAGCGATCCACGCTTGTATCACTTTTCGTTTGCCAGCGATTCGGGCTACGCGGCGCTCACGGCTCGCGAACAAAAACCGCTGCTCATCACCGACGCCCGCACCGATCCCGCAACCCGTTACGACGGCGACATCGAAGAAGCGTTCGACATCCAGAGCGCCATCGCGGCGCCGCTCGTCATCCAGAAACGCGTCATAGGCGTTCTCACGCTCGATGCCACGCGCCCGGCCGCATTTTCTGATGAGGAGCTGAATCTGCTCACCCGGTTCGCCGCCTCTGCTGCCCTGATTATCGAGAACGCCCGCCTGTTCGAGGATGCGCGCCGCCGCGTGCAGGAGTTGACCGCCGTCCATCGCACCGGGCAAGATTTGTTGCATCTGCGGACGCCCGAGGAACTCGCGCAGCACCTGGTTCACATTCTGGAAAACATGCTGGGCTATGACTATGGCGGTGTGCTGCTGATTGACCCGTCCCGCGGCGTGCTGACGCCGTTTGCGGTTATCAACCAGGACAGGGAGATCGAAATCATGGCCGCGGACGAGGCACACCTGGCCGCAAGGGAAACCCAGATCGGACAGGGAATCACGGGGTGGGTGGCGCAACACGGGCAGAGCGTGCGGCTGGACGATGCGCCCGCGGATCCACGCTACTTTGCCCTGTGGGAAAACAATCGCTCGGAACTCTGCGTGCCGATACGGGTGGGCGATGCCGTCCTTGGGGTGATCAATGTCGAATCTCCACGGCCGGCGGCCTACAGCGAAAACGATCAGCGCGTACTCGAAACGGTGGCGGCCCAAATCGGCGTGGCGATTCAGAACGCCCGGCTCTATCAGCAGGCCCAGCAAGAGATTGCGGAACGCAAGCGAGCCGAAGCCGCGCTGATCGAGAGCGAGCACCGCTATCGCAGCCTGTTCGAAGGGGTGCCGATCGGCCTTTACCGCACGACGCCGGATGGCCGCATCCTCGCCGCCAACCAGGCCCTCTCGGAGATGTTGGGCTACCCCGCCCCAGGGGCGCTGCTGGAGGTCAATGCCGCCGACCTTTTCCTGGACCCTGACCGGCGCGTGCGGCAGAAGGCGCGGCTGGCGCAAGAAAACGTCATACGCCAGGACGAGATCCAGTTGCGCCGTCGCGACGGCCGGATCATCTGGGCGCGAGACACGGCGCACGCGGTCCGCGACGAGGTTGACGGTATCCACTTCGCCGAGGGCAGCCTGGAAGACATCACCGAGCGCAAACGGGCCGCGGATGAAATCCGCCAGCTCAACGCCGTGCTGGAGCAGCGCGTGGCCGAACGCACGGCCGAGCTTTCGGAGGCGGCCACCCGGCTGCAGGACGCCAACGAGCGGCTCAAAGAGCTGGATCAGCCAAGAGCCAGTTCATTGCCAACGTTTCACACGAGCTGCGCACGCCCTTGACCAACATCAAGACCCATCTGCACCTGCTGGAGCGCGGCAAGCCGGAGAGGCATGCGCACTACATGACCACGCTGCAGAGCGAAACGGATCACCTGGCACGCCTCATCGCGGATCTGCTGGACATCTCGTGGCTGGACCAGGGCAGGAATCGCATCAACCTGACGGACGTGGATGTCAACCGGGTCATGGTAACGCTGGTGGATGCGCGGGAGGTGTTGATCAGGCAGGCCGGTCTGACGCTGGAGGTCCTGCCTCAGCCGCAATTGCCCCCGGCGCTGGCCGACACCAACCGCCTGATGCAGGTATTGACCAATTTGATCGCCAACGCGGTGAACTACACACCGGCGGGGGGCAGCAT
This sequence comes from Candidatus Amarolinea dominans, assembly GCA_016719785.1. Classification (NCBI taxonomy): domain Bacteria; kingdom Bacillati; phylum Chloroflexota; class Caldilineae; order Caldilineales; family Candidatus Amarolineaceae; genus Candidatus Amarolinea; species Candidatus Amarolinea dominans. The sequence goes on along the minus strand of JADJYJ010000008.1, from coordinate 353,958 downwards.
CATCCTGAGCAGTGCGCTGCAACAAAAGGACGGTCGCCCCTGGGTCACCCTGACGGTGGGGGATACCGGGCCGGGTATCACCCCCGAAGACCAGACGCACATCTTCGAGCGCTTCTATCGCGGCGCCGCCGCACGGCAGCGCAACGTCCCCGGCACCGGCTTGGGACTGGCAATCTGCCGTGAGATCATGCAGCGCCAGGGGGGCCAGATCACGCTGGCGAGTCAGGTGGGGCAGGGCAGCGCTTTCACCGTCTGGCTGCCACCGGCTGGCGCCGCTCCCGGTCAAGGCTGACCTAAAAACAGCACCCCCGCCACCCGTAGGTCACGCCTCCGGCGTGACGACGCTGTCGGCGATAGAGCACAGTTTCCTGATGGGAAGACTCTTAACGCCAAGACGCCAAGACTCTTAACGCCAAGACGCTAAGACGCCAAGAGTGATGACCCGTGTGCCCTCTTCCCCCCTTCTCCTCTCCCGCCGTGCGGAGAGGAGAAGGGGCCGGGGGATGAGGTGAGGCCCTCTTCCCCCCTTCTCCTCTCCGCTGTGCGGAGAGGAGAAGGGGCCGGGGGATGAGGTGAGGCCTCTCCCCTACGGCTGCAGCCTCAACGTGCTCACCGCCTTGACCTGGTCGCGGTCGAAGCGCATGGGCAGGTACTCCACTTTTTGCCAACGGGCGATCAAATCGTCGTAGTGACTGCTCAACACGTTGCCAGACTGACCCGTGGTGTGCATGAAGCGGCTGCTGTTCCAGTCGCTCAGGTCGCTGATATGCCGGTAGGATGGCACATGGCGCTGCGCATAGGGTTTGCTGGCGCGGAAGGGCGCGACGTCCACGGTGGAGCCGTCGCCGCCATTCGGGATTTGGCGGCTGAAGATGTTCTTCAGCGCGCTGACCTGGTCGAACGGATTGTGCGGGAATTCGGTGAAGTGTATCTTGTCCCAGCGCCAGTTCTTCAGGTCGTCGCTGCCCATGCGCTCCGTCAGATCCTTGAGCGCGGCCTGCAGGGCCACATGCTGCGTCGTGCGGCAATCCTCGTTGCCCGGCGTCAGCACGTTGTCGCACCACGGGCTGTTGGCCTGGCCCAGAGTCTGCAGCAGGTAGGTGGGGTGGAAGCTGGAGAGGTAGTCCGCGCCCAGCGTCTTGCCCAGGTCATCCTGCACGAGCGCCGGCTGCAAGTGCAGCAGCCAGGCGGCGTAGATGGCCGCGGCCGCGCTATCCTGACGCATGACGCCGTCCCAGTTCTTGAGCAGGTCGAGCGCCTGCGCCTCTTGCGGCGTCTGCGTGGGCGTTTGCAGGAAGAACGACAGCAGCTCCAGCGCCTGCAGCGAGAGCTGATCAGCATGCATGGCCGCGATGTCGTCGGGCGACAGTTTGGCTTTGGCCTCGATCATCTGCACGATGCGGGTGGCGCGGTAGGGCGGCGCCCAATCGGTGGCCAGGAAGTAGGGGTAGGCGTCCGGCACGACCTTGTTGTTGGCGGTGACGATGAAGCCGCTGGCCGGGTTGAAATCGTGCGGCAGTTCATCGAACGGAATGAAACCGGTCCAGGCGTACTCATCATTCCAGCCCGGCGCCGGCATGAAGCCGTTCCCTTGCGCCCGGATGGGGATGCGGCCGGGGCCGTAGTAGCCGATATTGCCATCTACGTCCGCGTAGACGAAGTTTTGCGACGGTCCCACGTAGGCGCAGGGCCGTGCGGAATTCGTCCCAATTGCCGGCGTACATCACCTGCATGAAGGCTTCCAGCGTGGTGTCCCCGGCATCCAGGCTCGTCCAGCGCAGGGCCAGGGTGGTCGTGGCGTCGCTGGTCACGTCAGAGATCAGCGGGCCGTGACGGCTGGCGCGCGCGGCCCAGGTGATCGGCTCCTTGCGCCCTTTGACCTGGATCGTCTCGCTGATGATGGTCAGCGGCTGCCAGGCGCCGTTGACCTCCACCTCGTTGGGGTTGGCCGGGTTGACGCGCTCCATGTAAAGGTCTTGCACATCAGGCCCCAGGTTGGTGACGCCCCAGGCGATGCGGTCGTTGTGCCCGCTGGGGATGCCCGGCATACCCGGCAGGGTGGCGCCGATGGCGTGCAGGCGATTGCCCTGGATGCTGGCCAGATACCAGATGGAAGGAATCTGCGCGCCCAGGTGCGGGTCATTGGCCAGCAGCGGTTTGCCGGTGGTGGTGCGGCTGCCGCCCACAACCCAGTTGTTGCTGCCGATATTGAGCGCCTCCGCGCCCAGCATGGCGCGCACTTCGGTCGAGAGGTGAGCCAGGGCGCCGGCGCCCTGCCCCAGATTGGGCAGGATCAGCGTGCCATCGGTGGGATAGGCCGGGAAGAGCTGGCTGGCGCGCTCTGGCCCCAGCGCCTGGTAGATCTGCGCGCGCACCAGTTCCGATTCGTAATCGCCGCCCAGGTTCCAGGCCATCATCTTGGCCCAGACCAGGACATCGGCCGGCTGCCAGGGCGCGGGGGTGAAGCCCAGGATGGTGAATTCGATCGGCAGGGTGGGGTTGCCGGCCAGGTAGGCGTTGACGCCGCCCACGTAGGCGTTGACCACCTGTTGCGCCTCGGGGGACAGAGCTTCCCAGGCTTGCTGCGCCGCGCGGTAAGTACCCAACGTGCGCAGGAATTTGTCGGTGTCCACCGTTGATTCGCCCAGGACTTCGGACAGGCGACCGGCGCCCACGCGGCGCTGAAATTCCATCTGCCACAGGCGGTCCTGGGCATGGACATAGCCCTGGCCGAAGATGGCGTCCAGGTCGTTGCTGGCGTAGATGTAGGGGACGCCGTCGGCATCGCGCACGATCTCCACCGGGCCTTGCAGGCCAGGCACGGTGATGGTGGCGTTGACCTGGGGCAGCGAGCGACGCAGGAAGAGGTATCCGCCAGCGGGTACCAGGATGAGGAGGGCCAGGATGATGCCAAGAATGGTGAGTAGGACTCTGCGCATGAATGGTTGCCTTTCAGATTGGATGTTGGGACTTGAGAAGTCAAACGGGGCCTAAGTCTGGTAACTGCTCAGCCAGGCAGTGAGAATGGTCTCGATAGCGCCCGGAGTGCCCCCCTGCCCCCCAATCCTGGGGGAGCCGAATGCTTTTCCCCCCAGGATTGGGGGGGCAGGGGGGCCGCCTGAGCAGTTACGAAGTCTGGCGGGGTGCGCCATCAGATCGTTTCGCCGCTGGCAACGGTTTTGTCGCTGAAGTCTTTGGCGTTGCGATGGGGGCGGATCACGCAGTTGCGGCCAATGTGGACGCCGGCCGGGATGTGGCTGGCCGTGCCGATGACGGTCAACCCGGTGCTGAAACGTGCGGGGTCGTGGCGATTGGGGGTGTTGTCATCACCGGCGCCGATCTCGGCCTTGGCGCCGACGACCACATCGGTGTCAATGATGGCGCGATCCACGATGGCGCCTTCACCGATGATGGTGTCACGCATGATGATCGAGTCGCGCACGAGCGCGCCATGTGCCACGACGACCCCCGGCGAGATGATCGAACGCTCGACGCGGCCCTCGATGCGACAGCCGTCACACAGCAGATTGCCGTCCACGCGGGCCTCGGCGCCGACCCAGGCTGGCGGCCGTTCCTCGCTGCGGGTGTGAATGACCCAGCGCGGATCGTCCAGCTCCAGCGCGGGAGTTTCGGCCAGCAGCGCCATGTTGGCTTCCCAGTAGGCCTGCAGGGTGCCAATGTCAACCCAGTAGCCATCGAAGTGATGTGCGTAGACGCGACGGCTCTTGACCAGGGAGGGGATCACCTCACGGCCAAAGTCAACCTGATCCTTGCCTTCACGCAGCAGCCAGTCAATCAGCACGTCCCGTTTGAAGACGTAGATGCCCATCGAGGCCAGGGTGCTGCGGGTGCGGCGCGGCTTCTCTTCGAAGTTGCTGATGCGCCCATCCAGCTCTGTCTTGACCATGCCGAAGCGATAGGCGTCGAAGGGGCTGACCTCGCGCACTGCCAGGGTGACATCGGCGTTGGTCTGTTCGTGGAAGGTCAACAGTTTGCGGTAGTCCATCTTGTAGACATGGTCGCCGGCCAGAATGAGGACGGCATCCACGTTTTGCTCCTGCACGAAGCCCAGGTTGTAGCGAATGGCGTCGGCCGTGCCTCGCTGCCAGCCGCCGCCGTCACGCGTCGGGTAAGGCTGCAGCACGCGCACGCCGCCCGTGGCGCGGTCGAGGTCCCACGGTTTGCCCAGGGCAATGTGCTCGATCAGTTCCCTGGGCTGATACTGTGTCAACACGGCCACATTGAAAATGTCGGAGTTGACACAGTTGGACAGCACAAAATCAATGATGCGGAATTTGCCGGCAAATGGCACGACCGGTTCGGCCCGCTGCGTGGTCAGCACGCTCAGCGCCGGGCTTTCACCGCCGGCCATGATCATGGCGAGCGCTTTCATAGCACCTCTCTTCCTCTCTTAGTTAGCCCACGGTCTCGCCGCTGGCAATGGTCAGGCCAGGGTAGTTGCCTTCATCAAGATCGCTGTTGATGAGCACGTTACGGCCGATGCGGGTGTTGGGCGGGATACGGGCGCCCTTGCCAACCACCGTGACGCCGACATTGAGCTTGTCCGGATCTTTGATGTTGGGTTTCAGATCATCGCCCTCACCCACGACCGCGCCGGCCCCCACCCACACGTCCTTGTCAATGATAGCTTTGTCAATGATCGCGCCCGGACCGATGTAGGTGTCGTTCATGATGATCGAGTCCCGCACCACCGCGCCGGGCGAAACATAGACGCCGGGTGAGAGTACGGAATGAACCACCAGGCCGCGCACATTGCAGCCGTTGGAGATCTGACTCTTGACCACGCGTGCCTGCAGACCGATCTTGGCCGGCGGTCGTTCTTCGCTGCGGGTGTGAATGACCCAATCGGTGTCGTACAGGTCGAGCGCGGGTTTGTCCTCCAGGAGGGCCAGGTTGGTCTCCCAGTAGCTCTGAATCGTGCCCACGTCCACCCAGTAGCCCTCGAACGGATAGGCGAAGACGGAATCATCGGCGATCATGCCGGGAATGACATGCTTGCCGAAGTCGAGGCTCGGCTCTTTGGCCGCGCCCTGGCGCAGGCGTTTTTCGAGCGCGTCGCAGTCGAAGATATAGATGCCCATGGAAGCCAGGGTGCCTTTGTCGCGCTGCTTGGGCTTTTCGGTGAATTCCGTCACGCGCTGATTTTCGTCAACGGTCATGATGCCAAAACGATCGGTCTCTTCCAGGGGAACGTTCATCACCGCAACCGTCAGCGCCGCGCCGATCTCCTGATGATAGCGCACCATGGCGTCATAGTCCATCTTGTAGATGTGGTCGCCAGACAGGATGATGACCAGATCAGCTTCGGTGTCCTCCAGGTAGCCGAGGTTCTGGTAAACGGCATCGGCGGTGCCTTTGTACCAATCTTCAGCGCGGCGCCCTTTGTAGGGCTGCAACAGACGCACGCCGCCGTGCGTGCGATCGAGGTCCCAGGGCTTGCCGATGCCGATATGATCGTTGAGAGAGTGCGGGCGATACTGAGTCAGGACAGCCACGTGGTGGATACCCGAATTGACGCAGTTGGAGAGGGTGAAATCAATGATGCGGTATTTGCCGGCAAACGGCACCGACGGCTTAGCGCGCTTTTCGGAGAGTACGCTGAGCCGAGCACCCTCACCGCCGGCCAGAATCATGGCGACGACTTTTTTCAAGGTCTTCCTCCGGAAAAAATGGTGAGAAACAGATAACAAAAACCGGTTGGCCGATCTCTTCTGACCGGCCTTTGCAGCACTGCCTGCGGATCAGGGCGCCGGTTGCAGCCATTGATCGGCGCACCACCCCTGCCCCGCCTCGCCTTTGACTTCCCACCAGGTGTAGTTGTCGGCTGTGATGGGGCCGCGCAGCACGGTCAGGATCACGTCGGCCGGGAAGCGTGTGGCCAACTGAAAGCGCAGGCCAGCGTCGCGCCGTGCGTTCAGGAACTGGGTGTTGACAACCCGCACCTGGCTGCCGATCCCAATCGTGATGCTGACCGTGGCCGTCAGCGTTGCGGTAGGCGTGATGAACGCGGTGGCGGTTGGCTCCGGCGCCACCGTGGCCGGAACAGGGGTGGGCGTCGGCGCAGCGGTGGCGGTCGGCTCGCTGCTGGCTGCATTGGCAACCGCCGTGGCTTCTGACAGCGTCACTGTGGGCGAACGTCCGCGCAGCGCGGCGATGAAGGGCGCCGGCGCCTGCAGTCCCGCCTGGATGAGGGTGAGCGGTGAACGCAGGGCGCCGCCGACCCAGCGCGTCATCACCGCGCCGGCCCGCACAGACAGGCTTCCCGGCGTCTGGTCGGCCAGGGTCGCGACCACAAAGGCCAACAGGAGAAGGATGGCGGCATAGCCAAGCAGGCGATCGAGGCTCAATTTGCGGCTGCCGCGCACGATGTAGATGGCGCCGGCGTAAAGGCCAACCGGCAGTCCGAGCACGATCAGAAAGCTGGTGAAGAGCCAGGGCCAGGGCAGGTTGAGGGCCAGGCGTGCCAGGAAGTAGGCGCCCAAACCGATGCCGATGAAGAGCAGGCCGATGAAGAGGAATTGCAGGCCCTGCTGCCACTCCGGGGTGGTATTTTCGGGCTTGTTGGCGCCGGCCAGAAGGGCACGCAGACGATCCATCTCGTTGTTGGCGGCCGTCAGCGCGCGCGACAGGCGTTGCGAGTTTTGTTCCAATTCCACGGTGCGCTGACGCTGGCGCTGCAGCTCGCGCTGCGCCTGTTCGACGCCCGCTGGCAGCGGTTCCTGGATGGCCGCGGCAGGCGGCCATTCTACCTGCGGCGCTGGGCGCTCGCTCAGGTTGGGCCACAGGTCAGCCGCGGTCTGCGCGGCCTGATGGGCGTGCTGATACAGTTCGGCGGCTGTCACCGTTGCATCGCCGGTGATGAGGCGCTGGCGCAGCGCGTGCAGGGCAGACAGGGTGGTCGCCTGCTCAACCGTCAGCCGCGCGCTGAGCGGGCCACCGGCCTGTAGGAGTTCAGGGAACGCGGGCGCGGCCGCGACCGGCTGGAGTTCAGCCTGATCCGGCGCCGGCGCAATCAGTGTCTCCTGCCATTGCTGCAGAGCCTGTGTGAGAGAAGCGTGCAGGCCAAGCAGGGCCAGGGCGGCATCAGACGACGACAGGGCGCTGTTTTGGGCGCGGATGGCCGCTTCCAGGCGTATGCACGCAGGCTCCAGGCTTAGTGACATCCAAAGACCTCATATCACGGGTGGGGTGAGCGGTTGGTCGGATTGCATTGCACAGCTAACGGAGATCGGGTAGCCGTCGAAGTATACCGCAGGAAGGTAACGCATGTCAATTCGCTCCCCTTTTAATCTTGCGCTGGCCTGCCCCTAGGCTGCCCTGGTTCGCTCTGCGTCATCGCGGACAAAGACCGACAGGAAGAAGCTGACGATGCTGATGATCAGTCCGCCGAAGAACGCCGGGCCGAAGCCATCCACGCGAAAACCGATCCCCAGGGCCTCGGCGATATTGCCGGCCAGCAGGAGCATCAGGGCGTTGATGACCAACGTGAAGATGCCCAGGGTCAAGATGATGAGCGGGCAGGTCAAGAGGGTCAGAATGGGCCGGATGACGGCGTTGACCAGACCGAAGATGAACGCGACGATGAGGACCGCTTGCCACCCATCGTAGCTGATGCCAGGCCCCACCAGTTGCGCGGCGATTCCCAGGGCCAGCGCGTTGATGAGCAGGCGAATGATGAACCGAGTCATGTTTTTTTCCTCCTATCTGCGGCGCCGCGCTCACAGGCGTTTGCGCATTGTGAGCAGCGTGCGCGTCTCAGCGAAACCGAACTGCTGCAGCGCCGCGGCGGTCTCTTGATCGGCGGCTTGCAGCGAGATGTGGATCGGGAAGAGGGGGTACGCGGTCAAAATGTCCAACGCGTGGCGAATCAAGGCCTGTTCGATCTGACCCCGTTGATCTGGATGCACGAACAACCGGAGCGCATGGGTACCTTGCCAGCGCGCAATTCGGAGCATCAGGAAGGCGAGAAACTGGTTCGGCTTGGCGGGGTCGGGCAGCACCAGGCGCACGACCCGCGAGTGACCGGCCATATCGGCCACAGCTTCGCCCAGGCGTCGCTCGAAGTAGAGACGGAAGTTGTCGGCGCGCACCGGGCGCCACCAGTGCATCAGGTTGGGCGTGGCCGCCAGTGCCAGTTCATAGGTCGCATACCATTCGTCTGCGCGCAGTGAACGCAGGCCAGGCAGCGGCTGCATGGCTGCCGGCACGGTTTCGGGTACCCGCGCCAGCCGGTAATCGCTCACCCCGCCCAGAACCTCGAAGCCCAGGCGCTCGTAAAGGCCGCGTGCCACGTCGTTGTCACGGCGCACCTGCAAGATGGCCCAGTCGCCGCCGCGCGCACGGATGTGGTCCAGCGTCACAGCCATCAGCCGGCGGGCGATGCCTCGGCCGCGAAAGGGTAGGGCGACAGCCACGTTGGCAATGGCCCAGCGCTGGCCGTAGGTGTCCACGCGCTGCACGGTGATGTTACCGACCACCTCGCCGTCTTCTTCCCAGACAAAGCCAGCGAGCATGTCGTGGAAATCCGGGTTGAAATGGCTGAGCAACAGGGTGAACGGTCCCATGTGACCGAAGGCGCGCATTTCGCGCAGCGCGCTGAGGCCGCTGGTATCCAGCTCGTCGGCGAAGGCGTCATAAATCAGATCTGCCACCTCCCCCAGATCACGCCGCACGTTGAGCGGGCGCAGGTTGGTCGGCTCCAGTTGGGGTTTGGCTGCTGCGGTGGTCAGCGCGTGCGTGGTCATCGGTCGTGGTCAGCTCCCAGGTAGATTCGCATGATCTGAGTTTATCATCGTTTAGGGGAGATGTCAAAGTGTCATTTTGGCGGCAAACACACATTATTTGCGTTGGGATGTGCGCCCAGCGCATGGATAAACTGGCTTGCCCTGCGCGACCGGCAGACGTATAATCGCTGCGTGCAGGAGGTGTGGTATGAATGATCGTTCTGTTGGATTCCTGGGCGCCTGGCTGTTGTTGATGCTCCTGGCCAGCGGCGCGGTGCAGCCCGCGCAGGGAGATGCGCCGGCTGCCGTCGCCTATTTTGTGCGGCCGGACGGCGGTTCGACCACCCAGTGTAACGGTCGCGTGGACGCGCCCTACCCCGGCAGCGGCAGCAATCTGCCCTGCGCGTGGGATCATCCTTTCCGCGCCCTACCGCCTGGCGCCGCGCCGCGCCTGGCCGGGGGCGACACCCTGTTCATCGCCGCGGGCAGCTATCGCATGGGCTTCGGCGCGCCGGAGACCGGCGCCTGCGACGCGGGCGGTTCTTTCGACTGCGTGATGCCGCCCATTCCCAGCGGGCCGAGCGCAGCGCAGCGCACGCGTATCCTGGGCGCAGGCTGGGATCAGGGCTGCGCCAATCCGCCGGAGCTGTGGGGCGCCGAACGTCCCTGGTTCATCGTCAACCTGACCGACAGCAGTCATGTGGAGTTGGGCTGCCTGGAAATCACCGATCACGCGACCTGCGTGGAGTTTCACAGCGGCGCCATTCCCTGCCAGCGCGATTCATCCCCCTACGGCCCGTGGGCCAGCATCGGTTTGCAGGCCGAAGATTCCACCGATGTCTATCTGCACGATCTCGATGTGCATGGCCTGGCCAGCGGCGGCATTCACGCCGGCCGCCTGCACGATTGGACGGTCGAGCGGGTGCGCATCGCGGGCAATGGCTGGGTGGGCTGGGATGGCGACATCTACGGCGGCGATTCGAACAGCGGCGTGCTGACTTTTCGCCGTGTGCTGATCGAATGGAACGGCTGCGGCGAGACCTGGCCGGAGGGTCAACCGACCGGCTGCTGGGCGCAGTCGGCCGGCGGCTATGGCGATGGCTTTGCCACCGGCGCGACCGGCGGGCAGTGGGTCTTCGAGGATGCAACGGCGCGCTACAACACCTCTGACGGTTTCGATCTGCTGTACGTGTCCGAACCGGGGTCGTCGGTGCAGATGCGCCGCGTGCTGGCTGTGGGCAATGCCGGCAATCAGATCAAGAATTACCGCGGGCCATTTCTGCTGGAAAACTCGATCATCGTCGGCAACTGCGGCTTCTTCGATGGGCAGCCGTTCACCTATGACGTGGACAACTGCCGCGCGCTGGGCGCCGCGCTGGCCGTCGGCCTGACCCAGGGCGACCAGGCCACCATCACCAACAATACCGTGACGAGCGAAGGCGATTGCCTGCTGACGGCCGAACGCTATGGGCCGGGCAATGGTCAGGAGCGCGTCACGCTGCGCAACAACCTGTTCCAGGGCCAGGTGGACTTCTTGCAGCCGTTCGAGCTGACCTGCCTGGCCTACCAGGAAACCTTCGACCACAACCCGTTCGATTTCGACTACACCCTTGCCAACAACGTCAAGGATGACGCCTGTCCGGGCGGTCATGCCATCTGCGGCGTTGCGCCTGGCCTGGTCAGCGTGGAGATGGACAGTTTCGATGCGCATCTCCTGCCCGGCAGCCCCGCGCTGGACGCGGGCAGCCCGGCGCTGTGCCCGGCCGGCGATTGGCGCGGCTTCAGCCGGCCGGTGGACGGCAACGGCGATGGCAACGCGCTCTGCGACCTGGGCGCCATCGAGTGGCACCGGCCGGAGGATGTCAACGGCGACGGTTCCATCACCGTGCTCGATGTGCAGCAGGAGGCCAGCGCCTGGCCGTGCAGCGCGAACTGCGCGGCGCTCTACGATCAGGATGGCAACGGCGTCATTGATGTCGTGGACGTGCAGCGGGTCGCCGCGGCCGTGGCGGTATAGAATCGAGCCTTGAACTCCTGCGCCAAGACGGCGTCGGCTGACCTCAGGCTTCGTCGTTCAGCTCAAGGCCCTCCGCGGGCATGACCGGCTCATCGGCAGGCGATTTTTTCTTGCGCGGCGCATGCGGGGCGGCGCGCTTTGGTTCGGCCTTGCGCCGGGATGGGCGCTTGGGCGCCGCATCCGTTTGTGCTGGCTGTTCCGCCGCCGGGGCAGGCGGCGCCTCTTCTGCAGCCGGTGGCGGGGGCGGCGGGACCGGTGCAGCTTCCGCGGGCGGCGGGACCGGTGCGGCTTCCGCGGGCGGCGGGACCGGTGCGGCTTCCGCGGGCGGCGGGACCGGTGCGGCTTCCACGGGCGGGACCGGTGCGGCTTCCGCAGGCATCAGGCCCAGGCGCCGTTTGCGTTCGGCCAGACTCTCCTCGCCATGCTCGATCGGAACTTCGGGCGTCGGCGGTTGCAGCGCCGCGTTGCGGGCCTCGATCTCCTGAATGGCCTTGATGACGGCCATGGCCACGGTGCCGCGGCCAGTATCGTGCCAATCCTCCACCAGTGGCCGCAGCAGGTTGACGACCTTGGCGTGGCCGATCTGTCCCAGGCCCTGCGCGGCCAGCAGGCGTACTTCGCCGTCCTTATCGGTCAGCGCTTCGGACAGCGCCTCCACCGCCAGCGGGTCCGGCCCCAGTTGGCCCAGGGACCAGGTGGCGGAGCGGCGCACCAGGCGAAACTCATCGCGCCGGCGCAGTGCAGCAATCAACGGGGTCACCGCCAGCGGCGCGCCGACGCGCCCCAACGCCTGTGCGGCAAGCTGGCGCACGCCGGGGATGGCGTCCTTCAAGGTTGCAATGAGCGCCTGAATGACGTCTGCGTCCTGCGCTTGGGCCAGCCGGCCCAGCGCGGCGCAGGCGCTGGCGCGCACGCCCGGGTCATCGTGCCGGGTCAACTCGACCAGGCGCGGAACGGCGGTCACTTCGCCCAGCTCGGCCAATGCTTCGGCCGCGGAGGCCAGGCCGACCGGGCTTTCGCCAGCGAGGGTCTGCTGCAAGATACCAATGGCGACCTGGCCGCCCACATCTTTCAACGTCATTGCTGCCTCCCATCGGACAAACGGTTCTGCATCGTGCAACAAATCGCCCAGGGCCGCAAGATCGCGACCGCCGAGCGGGGCGCCCCGCAGCGCGGCCGCGGCCTGCCAGCGCTGTTGGGGAGACGCACTGGCCAGGCGGGTGGTCTGTTCATGCAGCCAGGCGCGCGCCTCAGGTTGCCACTGCCAGCGAACAAAGCGCGCCCAGCGCTCCATCTGCGCCTGCCAGGCCGATAAACGCCGCGCCAGCCGCCGCCACACGCCGCCGGCTCGATTCGCGCCGGCCCCCTGCTCACGGTTGACCTCAGAAACGATTATCATCACCATGCAAGTATACACGGAACTGACAATGCTGCAAAGAAACGCTCTATTTGCCAACAGAAGGGGGATGAGAATACAATACCGCCAGACCCAGGCTAAACGCTTGGAAGCGTTCAAGGAGCAGACACTCGGTGGCCTCGCAGCCGAGAACGGTTTATTGGCCAAGAGTGACGTCTCGCAATTCCACGAAAGACGAGGTGTACCATGTGGCGTTCGTTTGCTCACACTATGCTTGTCCTGACAGTCGTTGCACTGCTGCCGGCTGCAGCGCCGGCCTCCCCGCCGCCGCCAGGCGAGATCAAAGCACGCGCTTGGGCTGATTTCCACAACCCGCTGAGTCTTGCATCGCCCGCGCCTGCTGGTCTCGATACGATGCCTCTCATCGAAGAGGTGACGCCTGCCGGCATGGGCGAATGGACGCGTGTTGCGTTCCAATCGTACCGTGACGGTAATTGGGAAATCTACACGGCTGGCGGCGATGGAAGCCATCTGACGCGTCTCACGAATCATGCAGGGAGCGATGGATTGCCATCCTTCGATCGCGCCGCCGCGCAGGTTGCCTTTGCATCGAATCGTAACGAAAACCTGGACATCTTCATCGTGCGGGCAGATGGCTCGAACTTGCGCCAGGTGACGTCGTCAGGCGATGATGAAAGCCAACCTGCCCTGTCGCCGCAGGGCACGCGCATCGCCTACGTGCGCGATCGCGATGACAACCTCGATATTTACGTGGCCAATACGGACGGTTCGAATTCCACCCGGATCACCTATCATGAAATGCCGGATGTTGATCCGGCCTGGTCGCCTGATGGGTCGAAGCTGGTTTGGGTGAACATTGACGGCTATGTTGGCAGCATTGTGCTGGCCGATCCCAACGGCGCCAATGCGCGAACCATCTCGGCGCCGCTGCGGTACCTGGAGAATGTGACCTGGTCTCCCGATGGTCGCTTTCTTGCCTTCGATTACGACGCTGATGGAGACCAGTGGAACGAAATAGCAGTCATGGCGATTGACGGCACAGGACTCCACACCGTGTATGATCCGGGTGCGACGCTCGTGGATGCCTGGATGGGCAGTTGGACCGGAGAGGGCCATTGGCTGGCATTTACGCGAACAGAGTATGTCATTCGGGATGGCCGGCTCTACCTCAGTTCGCTGCGTTTGCAGCGGGTACCCCTAACGGGCGGGAACCCGGTTGCTATCACCGCGTCACTGCTTGATGCAAACCCCGACTGGCGCTCTTTCGATGTTACCCCGCCAGACAGCGCCGTCGAGCCATTGCCCGCACAGACTCGAGTGGATACTCCGTTGACTATTGTCGTCAGCGGCAGCGATGGGCAGGGCGCTGGCATCGCATCGTTTGACATTCAGCAGCGCGCCAACAACGATCTCTGGTACGATTTGCCCGTTCAACCGACGCCTGACGCCAATGGGCGCGCAACAGTCACGCCGTCTGTTTGGCCAGGCAATGCCTTTAGTTTTCGGGCGCGGGCGCGCGATCATGCGCTGAACGTGGAGCCGTGGCCGGACGCGCCGGATGCTCAGACAGTGGTCTATGCCATGAAGATTCAAGGCGAGACGCGCGACGGCCGCGGCGTGCTTCTGCCGGGCGCGCGTGTCTACTCTACTGATCACGATGTGCCAGGGCCGTTTGCCGCCAGTTATCGCAGCGGCAGCTTCGATCTGCTGTTTGCCGCGATACAAGGGCGTCATCTTCAGGCGCGGCAATCGGGTTACGAACTCACCCATTCGAGACTTCGAACGCGTCAGTGTCGCAAACTTCGAATTCTATCTGCCTGGCGCAACGAACCTGGTGACCAACGGCGGATTCGAACAGGGCGCGGCCGGATGGACTTTTTCAGGCGTGTTTACGCCCACCACATCGTATCGTGGACGCAGCGGCGCCCACGCCGTGCGATTGGGGCGTCCAAGCACCCTCCAAAATGTCAGGATATTCAATGAATACTATATGAATTGGGGTGAACCGCTCGCGGCGGCGTTGGATGTCAATGGCGAGCAACATATCCTCTACCTGCTTCCCGTACCTAGTACACGCGTTCATACCCTGTACCGTCACCGTCCGCCTGGAGGTGATTGGTCCGAACCGGTTATCCTGTTCGAGTATTGGAGTACCCTGAGTCTCACGGCAACCCCGGACGGCGCCATCCATGCGGTTTTGCACACCGGGACCAACGGCCAATATCAACTTTCATACCTCCGAAAGTTGCCGAATAGCGATTGGTCGGAGCCAATCCTCATCGCATCCCTGCCAGCGCCTGTCCAGTCCATGAAGCTGTCGGCCATAGCCACAGGCCAACTCAGACTTGTCATTTCTTGTGATAACTGTCCCGGCAAACTCCTGTTCATGAAGCAAAATGCTGACGGCAGTTGGACTCCTCCGCAACGCATGTTATCGTATGATCCTTATGGGATCACCGGCTTCAACGTCACTTCCACACCAACGGGTGAACTGCTCGCATTCTGGGCTGAACATCAAACAGCAACACCGGCGCCGGGATGGATCAGGATGATGCAGTCATCCCTGGGAGCGGACGGCTCCTGGTCGCCCCCGCGCGCCCTATGGAGTGCATCACAGACAGTAACGTACTTTGCCAACCTGAGTCTGGCTGCCGGTCCTACGGGCCAGTTGGTGTTGGGAGCGACTGTATGCATGACCGGTGGATGTCATGTTGGCACTCTGCACTCGCATGATTGGGGCGCGACCTGGGCGCCCTGGCGCTTTCCATCTATCAATCAACTGGCTACGCCGTTTCTGTTCGATGATGGCCGCGGTGTTGTTCATGCCTTTGGCGCCATTATCAATCCACAAGTGTACAACAGTACTGGCCTCGCCCATCGGGTAACGACTGACGGCGGTGACACGTGGTCTGCCCAATTGGATCACAATATCGCTTTCCCTGTTAGCGCTGGGTTGGTTGATACGATTGGCCAACGCCTGCTGCTTGCCACGCCAGGCGCTGTGGCCGATATGGCGCTCGACGCGCAGCCCGGCGAAGCGCTGTTGCGCCAAACGATCTCGATTCCCACCGAAATGCCTGCGCCCACCTTATCGTTTTTCTATCGGTATGGGCAAATCAGTACAGGCATTCCTGATCCCCTGGTGCTGACGGTCGCGGGCGCCACCGTTTGGACAACCAGTGAATCGGCCGATGATTGGCGGCATGTTTGGATTGACATGACGCCATTCCGCGGGCAAACGGTCAACTTTGCCTTTCGCATGGCCGGCGATGCCGATCACGCGGCCACATGGGCAGAACTTGACGAGGTCAGTCTATCCGGCTGGCGCACCCCCATCGCTCGACGTGTCATGCTCTCTGGAAGAACCCTACACCTCGAAGGCGATAACTTTGCCGATCGTATGACGGTGCAAATCGGCGATGCCGCGCCTGTCGCCGCGACAGTGATTGACCAGGAACACGCAGAGGTGACGCTGCCGGCAGACTTGCCTCCTGGATGTCACGACGTCACCACGACATCACCGGATGGACGCGCAGGCACGGCGCCTGGCCTCTTGCGCACCGGGCGCCAGACCTTCGTTCCATCCGTTGTCAAGTAGGTCGGTGGGTGAAAATTTGCCGTAGGCGTCACCCGTTTGTATAATTCGACTTACGTTCGCAGTGGAGACCAGGTTTGAGGGCAGGATTGGAGACGCTCCCCAGCGCTTGCCTGATTTCAGACCTGGTTTCTTGCGTGTTACTCGGATTCTGGAGGTCAATGGCGTGATCGAAGTCAAAGACGTAACGAAATCCTACGGTCCCATCGAAGCCCTGGCTGGCGTCAGCCTGGACATTCACCAGGGTGAGATCGTGGGTTTGCTTGGCCCCAACGGCGCGGGCAAAACGACCCTGATGAAGATTCTCACCGGCTATCTGCAGCCGGACGGCGGCACGGTGACGATTGATGGCCTGGATGTGCTGACCCACACGCGGGCCATCCAAGCCCGCATCGGCTACCTGCCCGAAAATGCACCGCTCTACCCGGAGCTGTCGGTGCAGGCCTACCTCAAGCTCATGGCCGACCTGCGCGAGATTCCGGAGGCCGAGCAACCCCGGCGCCTGTCCGAGGCCATCGTCGCCACCAGCCTGCAGGACCGGCTGACGCAGCCGATCGGCACCCTGAGCAAAGGCTTTCGTCAGCGCGTCGGCCTGGCGCAGGCCATCCTGCACAAACCCAAGTTCCTGGTCTTCGACGAACCGACCGTGGGCCTCGACCCGACGCAGATCGTGGAAATTCGGCGCCTCATCAAGCGCCTGTCCCAAGAAAGCACGATCCTCTTCTCTACCCACATCCTGTCCGAGGTCGAGGCGCTGTGCGATCGCGTGATCATCATCCTCAACGGCCAGATCAAGGCCGATCAGCGCCTGTCCACCCTGGCCGCGACCGCCGATGCGATCCTGGTCTTGCAGGACCGGCAGCGCGATGTGGAAGCGGCCCTGGCCGGCCTGGCCCATGTGCGCACCGTGGAGCCACTGCAGACGGCCGATGCCTTCCCGGCCTACCGCATCGTGGGCACGGATGCCAGCGACAATGACCTGTGCCCGGCCATCTATGACCTGGCCCGCCAGCGCAACTGGCCCCTGCGTGAACTGCGCCGCGACGTGCGCACGTTGGAAAGCGTGTTCAATCTGTTGGCAACAGGCGGATAAAACAACGATGAAACAAACACTTTCGATGACGCGTAAGGAACTGAACAGCTACTTCGGGTCGCCCATGGCACTGATCTTCCTGGGCGCATTCCTGGCGGCTGCTCTCTTCTCCTTCTTTTGGGTCAACACCTTCTTTGCACGAGGCATCGCCGATGTGCGGCCCCTCTTCCAATGGATGCCGATCCTGCTGATCTTCCTGGTGGCCGCGCTGACGATGCGCCAGTGGAGTGAGGAGCAGCAGTCGGGCACCCTGGAGATTCTGCTCACCCTGCCGGTGCGCGGCGCGCAGTTGGTCATCGGCAAATTCCTGGCGGTGATGGCGCTGATCGCGCTCGCCCTGGCGCTGACCCTCTTCCTCCCCATCACCGTCAGCCTGTTGGGCAACCTGGACTGGGGCCCGGTGTTCGGCGGCTACCTGGCGGCCCTGCTGATGGCGGCCGCGTACGTGGCGATTGGCCTTTTCATCTCGTCGCGCACCAACAATCAGATCGTGGCCCTCATCGTCACCGTGCTGCTGTGCGGCATCTTCTACGCGGTCGGCTCGCGCGGCGTCACCGATTTCGTGGGCGGCGCCGCGGCTGACATCCTGCGCGCCATCGGCATCGGCAGCCGCTTCGAGAGCATCGAGCGCGGCATCATTGATCTGCGCGACCTGGTCTACTACCTCTCGCTGACCGCCCTCTTCCTGCTGCTGAACATCGTCTCGCTCGACAGCCAGCGCTGGAGCCAGGGCGAAAACACCGCGGCCTATCGCCGCAACTGGCTGACGATGACTGGCCTGGTGGCGCTCAACCTGATCGTGCTCAACATCTGGCTCTACCCCATCAGCAGCCTGCGCCTGGACCTGACCGCGCAGCGCGAGTACAGCCTGTCCGCGGCCACGCGTGACCTGCTCAGCAACGTGCAGGAGCCGCTGCTCATCCGCGCCTACATGAGCGAAAAAACCCACCCGCTGCTGGCGCCGCTGGCGCCGCGCGTGCGCGACATGCTGACCGAGTATCAGATCGCCTCCCGCGGCCGGGTGACGGCCGAGGTGATTGATCCCTTGCAGGACGCGGACAAGGAGACCGAGGCCAATCAGACCTACGGCATCCAGCCCACGCCGCTGCAGGTGTCGGGGCGCTACGAAGCCTCGGTCATCAACGCCTACTTCGACATCCTGGTGCGCTACGGCGATCAGAATGTTACCCTCAACTTCCGCGACCTGATCGAGGTGAACTCGCAGCGCGACGGCACGGTGGATGTGCGCCTGCGCAACCTGGAGTACGACCTGACCCGCGCGGTCAAGAAGGTGGTCTACGGCTTCCAGAGCGTGGACAGCGTGCTGGCCGCGGTCAAGGAGCCGGTCAAGCTGACGCTGTTCGTGACGCCGAACACGCTGCCGGCCACACTGCAAGAAGGGCGGGCCGCCATCGAAAAGGTGGCGCGCGAGCTGCAGACGCGCTCCAACGGCAAGCTGACCTTCGAGGTGATTGACCCCGATGCCCCCGCGGCCACCATTACCCGCCAGACGCTGATCAATAACTTCAAGCTGCGACCGATTCCGGTTTCGCTCTTTGCCGCCGACACCTACTACCTCGACATGATCCTGCAAGTCGGCGACAAGGCGCAGGTGATCTCCCCGTCAGGCGATCTGAGCGAGGCCAGTGTGCGCACCGCCATCGAAGCCGCGCTTAAGCGCTCGTCCAGCGGCTTCTTGAAGGTGGTGGGCCTGTGGACGCCGCCGCCCGCGCCGGCCGACCCGCAGTTGGGGCAATACCAGTCGCCGCAGCCCACCTTCACCTCTCTGAACCAACAGCTCAGCCGTGACTACACCGTGCGGTCGGTGGATCTCAAGGATGGTCAGGCGCCGTCCGATGTGGATGTGCTGGTGGTGGTGGCGCCGCAGGCCCTGGACGACAAACAGCGCTTCGCCATTGACCAGTTCCTGATGCGCGGGGGCGCGGTGGTCGTGGCGGCCGGCAACTACATCATCTCGCCGGATCCCTATGCCGGCAGCCTGGGCATCGCGGCGATCAGCGGCGGCCTGCAGGAGATGCTGCAAAGCTACGGCATCACGGTGACACAGGCGTTGGTGATGGATCCGCAGAATGAGCCGTTCCCGGTGGCGGTCAACCGCGACGTGGGCGGTATGCAGGTGCGTGAAATTCAGGCCATCAGCTATCCCTTCTTCGTGGATGTGCGTAACAGCGGCATGGACAAGAACAGCCCGGTGGTGGCGAATCTGCCGGCTGTCACCATGCACTGGGCCTCGCCGCTGACCCTGGATGCGGCCAAGAACAGCGGCCGCACCGTCGTGTCGCTGCTCAAGTCCACGACTGAGGCATGGCTGCGCACCAACACCGACATCCAGCCCAACCTGCAGCTCTATCCAGAGCTGGGTTTCCCGGTCGAAGGCGCGCGCGAGTCGCACATCCTGGCAGTTTCCGTGCAAGGCTCGTTCGACAGCTTCTTTGTCGGCAAGCCTTCGCCCCTGACCGCCACGCCGGCCGATGCCACGCAGCCGGCGCCCGCGCCGGTCACCGCGGCGACGATCGAGTCTTCGCCCAACACCTCGCGCCTGGTTGTCATCGGCAGCGCCGAGTTCGTGGATGACCTGGTGTTCCAGGTTTCGGCCAACCTGACGCAAGATCGCTATCTGAACTCCTTGCAGTTCATGCAAAACGCGGTAGACTGGTCCGTGGAAGACCTCGACCTGCTGACCATCCGCTCCCGCGGCACGCAGTCGCGCGTGCTCAAGCCAATGGCCACGGGCGAGCAGTCCACCTGGGAAGTGGCTAACTACGCCCTGGCGCTGCTGGCCCTGGCCGCCATCGGCGCGGTGTGGACCATGCGCCGGCGCAATGAAAAACCGATGACGCTGGTCGGGACCGGCGAATAAAGGGGAATCATGGAGCATGATGATGAGTAAACGTAATCAGATTCTGGCCGGAATTCTCCTGGCGCAAGTGCTGCTGGCCGTCTTCGTTCTGTGGCCGCGCTCAGCGCCGGCCAGCGCGGGCGCGCCTCTCTTTGCCGACTTCGAGGCGAGCGACGTGACCAGCCTCAAGATCAGCGATCAGGACAAGAACATGGTCGAGCTCAAGAAACTGGGCAGTGATTGGGTGCTGGCCGACGCAGATAGTTTCCCCGTGGATGCCAGCAAGGTGACACCCATCCTGGACAAGATCGCGGCCATCAAGACCAACCGCCTGGTGACACGCACCAGTGATAGCCACAAACGTTTGCAGGTGGCGGCTGACGATTTCCTGCGCAAGGTGGAGTTCACCCTGTCCAGCGGCGCCACGCACACGCTGTTCATCGGCTCCGCGCCGGGCACCCGCGCCACGCACGTGCGCGCGGACCAGCAGAGCGAGGTCTTCCTCGCCAGCGACCTGTCGAGCTACGAGGTGGGCGCGCAGGAAACCTCCTGGATCAAGACCACCTACGTCAGCATCACGCAGACCGAGATGATCGGGCTGACCGTCACCAACATCACCGGCACGCTGCAATTCTCGAAGGACGTTTCCGGCGCCTGGATGCTCGATGTCCTGCCCGCGGGCGCGGCGCTCGACACGGGCGCGGTCACCTCGCTGGTCAGCCAGGCCGCCAATGTCACCCTGCTCAAGCCGCTGGGCAAGCAGGCTAAGCCAGAATATGGCCTGGACAAGCCGCAGGCCATCGTCACCGCGCGCGTCAAGTCGGGCGATCAGCCGATCACGACCCTGACGCTGACGATCGGCGCCAAAGACCCGACTGATAACAGCTATTACGTCAAGTCGTCGGCCTCGGAGTACATCGTCAAGGTGTCCGAATACAGCGTGCGTGATTTCGTCACCAAGACCGCGCAAGACTTCGTCCAGCCACCGACGCCCACCCCCGCGCCGAACACAACCCCCGGCGGCTAAGGCCGCTGCAACCGTGGCCGCCGAATGAATTCGGGGCGAAGGGGCGTTCCGCCGCCAGGTCGGCCTGCGCCGACCGGCCTCGCGTCCACGGAGGTTCCTGGTACACGGATGAACACAGATCAACACGAATGATGGGAAGGGATAGATCATGACGAAGAAGGCATTGCTGATCGGACTGAACGAATACAGCGGTGATATTAGCTGGCTGAAAGGCTGCGTCAATGACGTGGTCCAGGTCAAAGGGCTGCTCGAAACGCACTACGGTTTCAGCGGCGACAACATCCAGACGCTGACCGACAGCCAGGCGACCAAAGCAGGCATCCTGGCGGGCCTGGATTGGCTGACCACGGGGAGCCAGGCCGGCGACGTCCTGGTGTTCCACTACTCCGGCCACGGCAGCCAGGTGGCCGACAACGGCGATGATGAGATGGATGCCTCCGACGAGATTCTCATCCCCTACGACCATGACTGGAACAACCCCCTGCGCGACGATGATCTCAAGGCCGCCTTCGATCGCATCAGCCCTGGCGCCAGCCTGACGGTGATGATGGACTGTTGCCATTCGGGCACGGGCAATCGGCCCGCGCCCGCCGCCGATGCGGATCTGGCTACGCTGCCCATGTCGCGCTCCGTTGATCCGCCAGACGAGGTGAGAGGCGCCATCGAACTCCTTGAAGCCCTGAGAAACCTGCTCGGCTGGCGGCGCAAGAACCGCTTCAAGGTGGTCAAGACTCAGGAGAACAACGTGCTGCTGGCGGCCTGCCGCGACAATCAAACCTCGGCCGACGCCTACATCGCCAACGATTATCACGGCGCCTTCACCTGGTACCTGGCCGAGGCGCTGCAGGCGACAGGCGGCCATCTCACCTACCGTCAGTTGGCCGAACGTATCGGCAATGGCGGGCAAGGCTATGCGCAGCAGCCTCAGTTGGAATGCCAGCCCGCGTCGTTCGATCGGCAAGTCTTCGCACCGGCGGCGTGATCAGTAGTCTCAGACGTAACCGTATTTTGCACCGCAGAGGTCGCACCGATGGACCAAAACCAGCTCGCCTGGATAGCTAATTTCGTTTGGGGTATTGCCGACGATGTGCTGCGCGACCTCTACGTACGCGGCAAGTATCGCGATGTCATCCTGCCGATGATCGTCCTACGCCGACTCGATGCCGTACTTGAGCCAAGCAAGCAGGCGGTGCTCGACATGAAGGTCACGCTCGACAGCGCACGCATCGTTCACCAGGATCAAACCCTGCGGCAGGCCGCCGGCCAAGCCTTCTACAACACTTCCAAGTTCACGATGCGTGACCTCAAGGCGCGTACCAGCCAGCAGCAGCTCAAGGCCGACTTCGAGGCCTATCTCGATGGCTTTTCGCCGAACGTGCAGGATATTTTGGAGAATTTCGAGTTTCGCAATCAAATCCCGCGGCTCTCCAAAGCCGATGCCCTCGGCACGCTGATCGAAAAACTCCTCTCGCCGGACATTAACCTGAGTCCCAACCCCGTCCTCAACCGTGACGGGTCGCTGAAGCAGCCTGGCCTGGACAACCACGGGATGGGAACGGTCTTCGAAGAACTCATCCGCCGCTTCAATGAGGAGAACAACGAGGAGGCGGGTGAGCACTGGACCCCGCGCGACGCCGTCAAGCTCATGACGAAGCTGGTCTTCCTGCCCATCGCCGACGAGATCGAATCGGGCACCTATCTTCTCTATGACGGCACGTGCGGCACCCTCGGCATGTTGACCGTGGGCGAGGAGACGTTGCAAGACTTGGCCCAGGCCCGCGGCAAGCAGGTGTCCATCCACCTCTACGGCCAGGAGATCAACGCCGAGACCTACGCCATCGCCAAGGCGGACTTGCTGCTGAAGGGCGAGGGCGAGGCGGCGGACAACCTGGTGGGCGGGCCGGAGCACTCGACCCTGGCCAACGACGCCTTCCCAGCCCACGAGTTCGACTTCATGCTCTCGAACCCACCCTACGGCAAGAGCTGGAAGAGCGACCTGGAGCGCATGGGCGGCAAGGATGGCATCAAAGACCCGCGCTTCATCATCGAGCACGCGGGCGACGCTGAGTACTCCCTCATCACCCGGTCGAGCGACGGCCAGTTGATGTTCCTGGTCAACATGCTGAGCAAGATGAAGCACAGCACGAAGCTGGGCAGCCGCATCGCTGAGGTACACAACGGCTCGTCGCTGTTCACTGGGGACGCGGGCCAGGGCGAAAGCAACATCCGCCGTTGGATCATCGAGAACGACTGGCTGGAGGCGATCGTCGCGCTGCCGCTGAACATGTTCTACAACACCGGCATCGCCACCTACATCTGGGTGCTGACGAACCGCAAGCCCGCACATCGGAAGGGCAAGGTGCAGCTCATAGACGCCACCCAGTGGTACAAGCCACTGCGCAAGAACCTGGGCAAGAAGAACTGCGAGCTGGCGGACGAGGACATTGGCCGCGTCTGTGAGACCTTCCTGGCCTTCGAGGAGACCGAACACTCGAAGATCTTCCCCAACGCCGTGTTCGGCTACTGGAAGGTGACGATGGAACGGCCGTTGCGGCTGCAAGGGATTGACCCCCAGCGCGCCTACACGCCGAAGGAGATCAAGGCGCTCAAAGAGTCCGTTGAGCGCACGGCTGATGCGGCGCCAGTCATCAAGAAGATCCACAAGAAGGGTGTAGACCCAGACCCGCTGCGCGGGCTGTGCGCGGCCACCATCGCCGGTAAGACCGTCGTGGTCGAGTACGAACCGGACCCTGACCTACGCGACACCGAGCAGGTGCCCCTCCTGGAGCCGGGTGGCATCGAGGCATTTTTGCGCCGCGAAGTGCTGCCGCATGTGCCGGACGCGTGGTATGACCCTGCCAGCGTGAAGATCGGCTACGAGATCAGCTTCACGCGCTATTTCTATAAGCCGCAGCCGCTGCGCACGCTGGCAGAAATCCGTGCGGACATCCTGGCAGTGGAGCGAGAGACTGAAGGGTTGCTTGACGAGATTCTGGGAGAAGAATCATGAGCGCGCTCGATGCGTCAGACAAGTCAGACCGGCCCGGCGGGCCAGACACGTCAGACCAGCCTGACCGTCTGCTTCCCCCCCACGGCGGGTACCGCAAACTGCGGAGCTTCCAGACCGCGGAGTTGGTCTACGATGGCACGGTCATTTTTTGCGACAGTTTCATTGATAAGCGCTCCCGCACCCACGACCAGATGGTTCAGGCCGCGCGTAGCGGACGACAGAACATCGCGGAGGGCAGCATGGCCTCCGCGACATCGAAAAAGACGGAGCTTAAGCTGACCAACGTGGCGAAGGCCAGCCTGGAAGAACTATTGCTGGACTACGAGGATTTCCTGCGCCAGCGCCGCCTGCCTTTGTGGGACAAGAACTCGCGTGAGGCCTTGGCCGTGCGGGGGCGGTATCAATCCGCCCCGACCGACTCGTACGACCCCCACGGCATCGCCAAGGCCAGCGCCGAGGTGGCCGCAAACACGCTGATCTGCCTGATCAACCAGGCCACCTACCTGCTCAAGCGCCAGATCGAGAACCAGGGGCGGGACTTCATCGAGCATGGCGGCTTCACCGAGCGCCTCTACCAGGCACGCTCCGATTACAAACAAAGACAGGCAGACAACCCTGCGCAGATCCCTGTCTGCCCGAATTGCGGCAAACCCATGCGACTTCGCACCGCGCACAAAGGGCCCCGCGCCGGCCAACCGTTCTGGGGCTGCTCCGGCTACCCCGACTGCACCGGAACCCGCCCGGCAGATCCATCCACCCCGCCCGTGAAACCCGATAGTCCACCCGACCCCGGAGGTCGCCCATGACCTGCGACCTCAAGCCCTACCCTGCTTACAAAGACTCCGGCGTGCCGTGGCTGGGGGACGTTCCCGCGCATTGGGTGATCAAGCCGCTAAAGCGGTGGGTGCGAATCAATGTGGAAGTTCTTCCCGAGAACAC
The DNA here is from genome assembly GCA_016719785.1 of Candidatus Amarolinea dominans. Lineage (NCBI taxonomy): Bacteria > Bacillati > Chloroflexota > Caldilineae > Caldilineales > Candidatus Amarolineaceae > Candidatus Amarolinea > Candidatus Amarolinea dominans. The sequence continues at coordinate 329,295 of JADJYJ010000008.1, read as the reverse complement.
AGACGCGAATTGCGAGTTTCGCTATCTGGATATCGGCACGGTTGGCACTGGAATCCTGACAGGAAAACCGCAAAGGCTGAAGTTCGGAGGAGCTCCGTCTCGTGCACGACGGGTGCTGCATCGAGGCGACACCATCATTTCAACAGTTCGAACATATCTCAAGGCAGTCTACTTTGTTTCGGAAGACGCTCACGATTTGATCGCATCCACCGGCTTTGCAGTCTTGACGCCAGTACAGGGCGTTGATCCGCGCTTCTTGAGCTTTCTCGTGCAGAGCGATCCCTTCACAGATCGAGTAAGCGCAGATTCAGTTGGTACGGCATATCCGGCGATCGCTGAAACACGGCTAGGAACGTTTCATGTTGCGATACCACCCCTCCCCGACGAACAACTCGCCATCATCCGCTACCTCGACTACATGGACCGCCGCATCCGGCGCTACATCCGCGCCAAGCAAAAGCTGATAGCGCTGCTCAACGAGCAGAAACAGGGCATCATCCAACAGGCGGTCACCCGCGGCCTCAACCCGGACGTACGCCTCAAGCCGTCGGGGGTGGAATGGTTGGGGGATGTGCCGGAGCATTGGGAAGTGCGGCAGCTCGGACGCTTCATCACTCTTCAGAGAGGGTTCGACATTACCAAGGAGCGGCAAACCGACGGCACCGTGCCAGTCGTGTCGTCAGGGGGCATTTCTTCGTACCACAATCAGTCAACATCTCCAGGACCGGGCGTGGTTGTTGGGCGCAAAGGGTCAGCTGGCACAGTCCATTTTATCGCTGGCGAGTTTTGGGCTCACGATACAACATTATGGGTGAGGACCTTCCACGGCAATCACCCGAGATTCGTCTACTACGTGCTCTGCCATTTGGACCTAAAGCGATTCGATACCGGATCAGCAAATCCGACGATCAATCGAAACATCGTCCACCCAGAGATTGTACAATTTCCACCTCCAGATGAACAGCGGATGATAGCGTCATTCCTTGATGATGTGTTCGACAAGACCGGCAGGATGATCGATGATGCCCAACGCGAAATCGCTCTTATCCGCGAATACCGCACCCGCCTGATCGCCGACGTGGTGACGGGCAAGCTCGACGTGCGAGCGGCGGCGCAGGGGTTGCCGGAAGAGGGCGAAGGACTGGAGGCGTTGGATGAGGGCGAGGTGCTGAGCGAGGGCGCAGAGGTCAAGGAAGGTGACCTGGACGCCGCAAGCGAGGAGGTTGATGCATGAACAGGCGGGAGGCGCTGCCAAAGAATCGCAGGCGAGGCAGTCATCCGCGCTGTCTGATGTTCATGGAAGGCGACCGTCAAGACGTCGCCGGCCGACTTACGGCGCTGGTGGGGTTGGCGAACGTGGATGTGGACGAGGACGATTCCTGGATGCCGCGGGGACTGCCAAAGCCCACAGGCGATGGGGGTTGGGATCGAGAGCCGACGAGGGAAGCAACGCTTGGGGAGGACGAAGGTTTCCTATCGCCTGAGCATCTTGAGAGCGTCACTCACTGGTGGCTTGAAGTGGCGCCGAGAGCGAACACGCCCAACTGGGACATTGCCAGCACCTGCCAGATCAACGGCAAAAGGGGCATGCTGCTGATTGAAGCCAAAGCCCATGACCGCGAGTTGTCATCGAGCGGCAAGCCGGAACCGACAACGCCCAATGGCATGAAGAATCATGAGAAGATCGGCGCGGCGATCAAGCAGGCGAGCGCCGACTTGAACCGGATTGAACCGGGGTGGGCGCTCTCACGAGACTCGCATTATCAGCTATCCAACCGCTTTGCCTGGTCGTGGAAGCTGACCCAATTGGGCGTGCCTGTGATCCTGGTCTACCTGGGTTTCCTGCACGCGGGCGAAATGGCCGACCAGGGTGAGTCTTTTGCGAACCATGAGGCGTGGGTACGTACTGTCAAGGCATATGCCCGTGGGCTCGTCCCAGGGTCGGCGTGGGACAACTGCCTGCTGGTCAATGACACCCTCATGTGGACGCTGATCCGCTCTGTCGAAGTGAAGCTCAACTAGCCGGGAGGACAAGGTGAGTCATACTGACACCGCCGAAAAGGGCCTCGAAAGTCTGATGGTCGCCGTCACGGCCGTAACTTGCGACATTCTTGCGACACACTGGTTGCGGAGGCGCATGTGACCAAGACCGACACTTCCGAACGCGGCCTCGAACGCCTCATCTGCACGGTACTGACCGGCCATCCCTGCGACCCGCCGCCGCCGGGCGGGATGCGCGAGCGGCCGGCCATCTACGGCGCGGGCTGGATCGGCGGCGACCCGTCCGACTACGACCGGGAGTACTGTGTGGACCTGGCGCAGCTCGCGGCTTTCCTGCGCGAAACGCAGCCCACGGCGGCCGAGGCGCTCGACCTCGGTCGGGATGGCCCGACGCGGCGCAAGTTCCTGGCGCGCTTGCAGGGCGAGATCAGCAAGCGCGGCGCCATTGATGTGCTGCGACATGGCATCGAGCACGGGTCGCACCACCTCGACCTCTTCTACGGCACGCCGTCGCCAGGTAACGTGAAGGCGCAGGCGCACCACGCCGCCAACCGCTTCAGCGTCACCCGCCAGCTCCGCTACAGCCGCGACGAGACGCAGCGCGCCCTCGACCTGGGACTCTTCATCAACGGCCTGCCGGTCGCCACCTTCGAGCTGAAGAACAACCTCACGAAGCAGACGGTCGAGGACGCCATCCAGCAGTACAAGCGCGACCGCAACCCGCGCGAAAAGCTCTTCGAGTTCGGCCGCTGCGTGGTACACTTCGCGGTAGACGAGCACGAGGTGCGCTTCTGCACGCATCTGCAGGGCAAAGCCTCGTGGTTTCTGCCCTTCAATCTGGGTTGGAACGACGGTGCCGGCAATCCGCCCAACCCCAACGGCCTCAAGACCGACTACTTGTGGAAGCGCATCCTCACGCGCGACGGTCTGACCGACATCCTCGAGAACTACGCCCAGGTGATCAAACCCAAGGATGAGAGGACCGGCAAAAAGAAGGCGGTACAGATCTGGCCGCGCTTTCACCAGCTCGACGTGGTGCGCAAGCTCCTGGCCGATGTGCGCGGCCACGGCGCGGGCCGGCGCTACCTGATCCAGCACTCGGCGGGCAGCGGCAAGTCCAACTCCATCGCCTGGCTCGCCCACCAGTTGATCGGACTCGCCCAGGACGAGGCGCCGGTCTTCGACTCCATCATCGTCGTCACCGACCGGCGCATCCTCGACCAACAGATCCGGGACACCATCAAACAGTTCGCCCAGGTGAGTGCGACCGTGGGGCACGCCGAGCATTCGGGCGACCTGCGCAGGTTTATCGCCGAAGGGAAAAAGATCATCATCTCCACGGTGCAGAAGTTCCCGATCATCCTGGATGATATCGGCAGCGCGCACCGAGGGCGGCGCTTCGCGATCATTATTGACGAGGCTCACTCCAGCCAGGGCGGCCGCACTTCAGCCAAAATGTCCATGGTACTCTCCGAAGCAGGCACCGAAGAGGACGATGAGACGATTGAGGATAAGATCATTCGGATCATGGAAACCAAGAAGATGCTGCCGAACGCGAGCTACTTCGCGTTCACGGCCACGCCTAAGAACAAGACGCTGGAGATCTTCGGCGAGGCGTACAGCGAGGGTGGGCAGATCAAGCATCGGCCTTTCCATAGCTACACCATGAAGCAGGCCATCCAGGAGGGGTTCATCCTGGATGTGCTCAAGAGCTACACGCCGATCAACAGTTATTACAGACTGGTCAAGACGGTGCAGGGTGACCCAGAGTACGACACCAAGCGCGCGCAAAAGAAGCTGCGCCGCTACGTCGAGTCGCACGACTACGCCATCCGGCTCAAGGCTGAGATTATGGTAGATCACTTCCACGAGCAGGTGATCGGTCTGAACAAGATTGGCGGACAGGCGCGGGCCATGGTGGTCACGAGCGGTATCAGGCATGCGATTCAATACTTCCATGCCATCCGTAGCTATTTGCAGGAACGCAAAAGCCCCTACCAGGCCATCGTCGCCTTCTCCGGCGAACATGAGGTCGGTGGTGTCACGGTCACGGAAGCATCCCTCAATGGCTTCCCCAGCAACCAGATCGCCGACCATATCCGGGAAGACCCATATCGCTTCCTGATCTGTGCCGACAAGTTCCAGACAGGCTACGATGAGCCGCTCCTGCACACAATGTACGTGGACAAGGCTCTGAGCGGCATCAAAGCGGTACAGACGCTGTCTCGGCTCAACCGCGCCCATCCGCAGAAGCACGATGTCTTCGTGCTCGACTTCATGAATGACACGGATACCATCGAGGCGGCCTTCGCCGACTACTACCGCACCACTATCCTCAGCGCGGAGACCGATCCGAACAAGCTGCATGACCTCAAGGCGGACCTTGACGGTTACCAGGTCTACGCGCCGGAAGTGGTTGATGAGTTGGTGGAACGCTACCTGGGTGGGGCTGATCGCGACAAGTTGGACCCAATCCTTGATTCCTGCGTGGCAACCTACCGGGAACAACTTGATGAGGATGGGCAGGTGGACTTTAAAGGCAAGGCTAAGGCGTTTACGCGCACCTATGCGTTCCTCGGCTCCATCTTGCCCTACACGGTCGCCGAGTGGGAAAAGCTGTCAATCTTCCTGAATTTCCTTGTGCCCAAGCTGCCCGCACCCGTTGACGAGGATCTAGCGAAGGGTATTCTCGAGGCCATTGACATGGACAGCTACCGGGTCGAGAAGCAAGCCGCCATGAAGATCGCCCTGCCCGACGCGGATGCTGAGATCGAGCCAGTGCCTACCAGCGGCGGCGGCCGCGGTCTCGAACCGGAACTCGACCGCTTGAGCAACATCATCCGGAGTTTTAACGATCAGTTTGGCAATATCCCCTGGACCAACACGGATCGTGTTCACCGCCTCATCACACAAGAAATACCAGCGCAGGTTTTGGCGGATAGAGCCTTCCAGAACGCAAAGAAGAACTCTGATCGTCAAAACGCGCGTATTGAGCACGACAAGGCCTTGACTCGCGTCATGATTGCCTTGATGAAGGACGACACGGAGCTTTTCAAGCAATTCAGCGATAATGAATCGTTCCATCGCTGGCTGACCGACAAAGTGTTCGGCCTAACCTACGAGTAGCGGCTATAATGGATGGGAAAAACCAGACAGAAAAATAGTCGAAGTTAAGGTACAATCTCCCTACTCCTACGATGCTTGTCTTCATGCAATGGCCTCCGGCGTCACGGCCAGGAAATCGCGTGTGGAGTATCGCCTGTACTCAGGGTGATCAGGCGTCGCGTACGCCAGGTATTCATGGTCAATAGAACCATTCCATGCGGCAACTACTGTCTTGTTACGCGCAGGATGCGGATGGTGGGGCCGGGGCGGCGCCAGGGGTCGGGCTTCAACTCGATGACCAGGGGCAGTTCGCGCCAAAAGCGCTCGTAGTGTGTATCAGACCGTGAATTCGTTCACGGGGTGCATCAGACCGTGAATTCATTCATGGGTGGGGTTGGCCGGACGGCGTTGGCGCACCGAATGCCCCACTGATACGTCAAACCCGCTCAAGCGGGTTGCGCTGGTGGAAACCGGTCTTGTCAGATTCTGGTGGTTGAGACCGTCAATTCGCTCTCCGCGAGTTTTGCGAATTCAGCCGTCATACCCAACACCAACCTGCTTCAGCAGGTTTCGGTGTATCAGACCGTGAATTCATTCACGGGGGTGTATCAGACCGTGAATTCATTCACGGGTGTGCATCAGACCGTGAATTCATTCACGGGGGTGTATCAGACCGTGAATTCATTCACGGGTGTGCATCAGACCGTGAATTCATTCACGGGGCTGGGATGTCCATTGGCCCCTGCGAGGGTTGCCTACCGAAAAATCGCCCAACCTTGCGCAGGCCCGCCGGGTAAGGAGCCTTCGCCGTCTAGAACGATCTCGGCTTGCCCGATGCTGGATGGAGCAGTCAGCCTGCGCAAGGGGCTGCACCAAAAAAAATTTCGGCCTTCGGCGGCATCGCATTTGTTCCCTCGTCGCCACGTTGGCTCAAATAGAGTGAGTAAAAAACGAGTTTCTCACAGAAACCTGCCTTCTGACTTCTGGGTCGCGGACGTTGCCGCCCCTTCCGACCCGGTTCAGAGTTCCAGAGGCCAGAGGGTCAGAGGCCAGAGTCATCATGGGGACACCACGACACGAAAACCGCAATCGGTGCTCCAGTAATTCGGGGGGTCCCAGTAGCGCAGGGCGCACCGAACGTGAGTTCTATTGACATAATACGTCCCTCCTCGGATGATCCGCAGATCAGAAGACCCCCCCGCCAGGTTCTCACGCTTGTCCCGCTCGGCGCCGCTCGTGGGGTACGGATACTTTCCATCCAGCGACCGCGTCCATTCCCACACGTTGCCGCTCAGCTCCTCTACCCCGTACACACTCGCGCCGCCCGGGAAACAGCCCACCGCGCTCGTCGCCCCGATCCTGCTCTCGTCGTAGTTCGCCCGGTTGGCGTCTGGGTCGTTGCTCCACGGATAGCGTCGCCGTTCCAGGGGATTGAGCTGCATTCGCGGCGTCCCCTCATCGGTCAGCCCCACGGCGGCCGACCGCATCAACTTCTGCGCCGGTATCTCCACCCCGCCCCGCGCCGCCTTCTCCCACTCCGGTTCGTTCGGCAGTTGCACTCTCCACCCCGCCGGTATCTGCCCTGCCAGCCGGTTCCCCAGCCAGCGCGTGTAAGCCAGCGCCTCGTACCAACTCACTTCCACCACCGGATGATTGGGGAGATTCTGCGGTTCGCCATAATCACGCGGCCTCTGACGCGGCTCGTTGTCATCCCACCCCTTGAATCCGTCCGGACTCCAGTATTGCGCCTTCTGCGCCTCGCCCCAGTAACGCGCCTCGCGGTAGCCACCCGCAGCCGTGAACTCCCCGAACTGCGCATTCGTCACCGGGTAGCGGCCGATCCAGTAGCCGTAGGGCATCTCCAGCTTCTCCTGCGGCTGCTCGTTGTCCTCCGCATCCGGATCGTCCTGGCTCCCCATCCAGAAGGGGCCTGCCGGAACATAGCAGAATTCCATCGCCGCGCTGGTCAGCACTTCCAGCCGCGGGTCGCCCAGCCGCGCCAGGGTGCGGCCGGCCAACGCACGCTCGAGGGCCGGTAGATCGCTCTCCCGCATCACATGGCGCAGGCCGCGGATGACCCGCTGGACGCTGGCGCGGCGGGCCGCGCTGATCTGTCCCAGGTTGGCGATCTCCGCCAGGGCCTGTCCGGCCAACTGCGCGCCCCACTCGTCTGCGGTGGTGTAACCAGGCGCGGTCGGTTCCTGGTAGCACAGTTCGTCCACCAGCAGCCAGATGGCGGTGGACGTGCCCCTGGCGGCCTTGGCCCCGGCCAGCAAGGCCACTTCGCGCCAGCGGTCGGGCGCCTGCCGCGCCAGCTCGGCCAGGGTCGTAGGAAAATCGTGGTCGGTTAGGTAGCAGGCCGCCAGGTATTCCTGGAAGGTGCGATGCGGGAAAGTGTACACCTTGACGCCGCGCGGCAGCAGGATGCCTGCGCGCTGGCTCAGGTATTCCACCAGGCGTTTGGGCTTGATGTCACCCGTCGGGCTGGCGTCCAGCAGTTGCGAAACCAGCGTTTCCTCCGCAATGTCGGCCGTGCCAAGCAGGGTCGGTTGATTCGCATGGGCCTGGTAGGCCAGCGTGTGCAGAACCGCACGCACTTTCTCATGATCGAGTTTGAGCCACTCCACCAGGCTGGGTTGGATGACCTCGGGCTGGCCTTGCGCATCGCGCACGACGCGCTGGTTCTCCCACCAATCGAGCAGCAGCTCAACGGCATCCGCGTACAACTCTTCCCGCTTCTCCGGCAGGCTGCCGCCGCGCCAGGCGTGCAGGCTCGCCATCAAAGTCAGGAGCAGCGGGCGCTCGGCCAGGCTGCGCAGGCGATCGCTTCCGAAAACAGCGTTGGCCAGCAGCCGCGCACGCCCCTGCGCGTTGGCTGCATCCCAGCCGCGCAGCTCGCCGATGTGAGCATACCAGCGATCAATGAAACGTCGAATCTGGCCGGCGCTGAAAGGGGCCAGGACGGTCTCGACAAAGCCTGGCAGGCGCCAATCCTGCTGCTGATAGGCGTAGGTGCGGCTCGTCACCAGGATGCGGCAGCGCGGAAAAGAGGCCGCGAAATCCTCGATGGCCTGCCTGATCTGCACCCGCCGTTGATCCGCTTCCGGTACTTCATCCAACCCATCCAGGAGCAGCAAGCCCCCGCGTTCGCGCAGTTCATTGCGCAGGAAAGGCTCGTATTCGCCGCAGGAAGCTGCACGCAGAGAGGCCACAATATGCTGCCACAAATGCTCGGCTGTGGCCGGTCGGCCGGCTGCGGGAAGGCCGCGCGCAGCCAGATCGCGCAGGACGATCTGCACCGGCAGCAGTGCACCGTGGGTCCAGGGCTGCGGTTTTTTCTCCTCCTGCTCGTCGCGCGCCACTGCGCGCGATGCCTCATCCTTCTCCGGCGGCAGCGGAGCCCTTAACAGCGCCAGGTTGGCAGCGCTGTCGCCCAGGGCCTCGCCAGCCAGGCAGAGCGCGACGAAATTGACGAGGGTGCTCTTGCCACTGCCTGGATCGCCCAGAACGACCAGGCGTGCATAGCGATTCAATTGCGCCACGGCCGACAGGCGCTGGCCTTCGCGTGGCGCTTCCAGTCTGTGCCCAGCGCGTTCCTCGAACTCCTGGGTTTGGGTGAGCAGCGCGGTGTAGACAGCCGCCAGATTGAGTCGTGCCTTGGCATCGCTCGCCACTCGCGGATCAACGCCGCCGAGCGACAACGCGCCGGCCTGCTCCAGCACGCGGTTCAGGTACGCCCGGCGCAGGCTGGCCGGATCTGGCCGGGCAGGGTCAGGGGGAGGCGGCGGGTTGATGGTCACAGGGCCATGAATGTCACGTGCCACGATGCTGCCGCCAGACGCGGCTTGGGCGTTGGCGCCTTGCGCAGTGGCGTTGCCGCTGCCTTCCTGCGCGGCCGAATAGGTATTGGTGGGTGAGACCGGCGATGACGGCGGCGTAGGCACGTCTCTTGATTCGTCATCAGCTTCCTGATCAGAAATAGGCTCGACCGGCGGCACACCGCGCCAGCCGCGGCCGCGCAGCAAAACCAGCGCGCCGGCTGCGATCCAGAGCAGTAGCTGCACCAGGTCGGCCAGTCCCTGGATCAGGTCAGTGTTGAGCTGTACGAAGCGGGCCAGGAAAGGCACCCAGCGGCCCGCGGTCAGCGCCAGGCCGGCCAGGATCAGGATCACGAGAAGGGTAATCGCCCAAGATTGCTTACGCATGGTGATGGTTCTCCAGGGTAAGATGCGGCTAACGCCGGCGCAGGTTCACTTTCAGCACGGCCTTGCGCAGGCAATCATACCGCATCTGTAAGCCGCGGTCAATCCCGCGCCCCGGATTATGCCACGAATTGCACGAATGGACACGAATGGAGCCTTCACCCCACGCGTCATTTGGCAAGCGTGCTGGACTTTGGTATAATCGGCCTGTCTGTTGAAACGCTCAGCCCGCAGCATGAAGCTTGGGCGTGGACGGTTCAACAACATGTCGCTGCCATCCTAGCTCAATCGGTAGAGCAAGCGCTTCGTAAGCGCTAGGTTGTCGGTTCGATTCCGACGGATGGCTCTCGAAACAGAGCAGGGCCCACACGGCCCTGCTCTTTTTTGTGAAAAGATTTGCGCCGTAGGATTTTTCCGCATGTCATTCGATCGCAAAATCGTATCGGGTATTTTCTGGGTCTTCCTCTCGACGCTGGCCTCCCGCGTCCTTTCGTTTCTGTCCAAGATCATCCTGCTCAAGCTGCTCATCCCGGAAGACTTCGGCATTGCCCAGACCGCGTTCCTGGCCCTGGAATCGCTGCAGCTCCTGCGCGAGTTCGGCTTCAGTTCGGCGCTCATCTACCGCAAGCAGGACATCGCCGAAGCCGCTGATGTCACCTTTTGGATCACCAACCTGACCTCGCTGGTCTACGCGGCCATTGCCTATTTCGGCGCGCCCCTCATCGCCGTCTTCTTCAATGACCCGCGTATCACGCCGGTGGTGCAGGTGCTGGCCTTCACCTTGCTCATTCGTTCACCTGGCACCGTCCATTTTGTGCTCCTGGCTAAAGAACTCGACTTCAAGCGCAAAGTCCTGCCCGATGTCATTCCCACCGTCGGTTACGGCATCCTGGCGATCGTCCTCGGCGTGCTCGGTTTCGGCGTGTGGGCGTTGGTCTGGGGCAAAATCCTGGAGGCAATCCTGGGCGTCATCCTGGTCTGGCTGGTGGTGCCCTATCGCCCGGCCTTTCGTTTCAATACACGCATCGCCCGCGAGATGTTCAATTACGGCATGCACCTCGTGGTCAGCCAGATCCTCATCTTCGCCATCACCAATGTGGACGATGCCTTTGTCGGGCGCATGGCCGGCATGGCGGCGCTTGGCGTCTATGGCATCGCCTATCTGCTCTCCAACATTCCCGCCACCCAAATCACCGCGCTGGTCAACCAGGTCATGTTCCCGGCCTTCGCCCGCCTGCAGGATGATCTGCCCTATTTCCGTCTGACCTTCTTCCGCACCGTGCGCTTCGTTTCGCTGCTGTCGGTGCCCGTGGCTATCCTGACCATCTTCTTCGCGGCCGATTTCATTCATGTCCTCGACCCCGTGAAGTGGGGCGACGCGGTCCTGCCGATCCAGCTCCTGGCCGTCTACGGCCTGTGCCGTTCGGTGGCCGCCAACATGGGCAACGTCTTCAAGGGCGGCGGCAAGCCTCAATGGCTGACCTACATCGCGCTCTGGCGTCTGGCCACCATGCTCATTTTCCTGTATCCGGCCGTCTATTACTGGGGGGTGGTGGGGGTCAGCGCGCTGTCGGCTATCGTCGCAGTGGTTGACTGGTTCATCTCCGCCTGGCTGTGCAACAAGGTGATTGGCGCGTCTCTGCGCATGTACGGCCGCCTGCTGCTGCCCGCGCTGGCCTTTGCCATCCTCAGCGCGGCCATCACCTTTGGCCTGCGCACCCTGCTCTTTGGCGAAGCCAGCCTGCTCTCCCTGCTCTTCAGCGGCGCCGTCGCCATGACCCTGTACGCCGGCCTGACCCTGGCCGCCGACGCCGAACTGCGCAGCCTGGCGCAGCGGGGTCTCGTCCAGGCCCAGGGCCTGTGGAACCAACGACGCCCCGCCTGACGTGGCTCGTAGTCGCGGCTTCAGCCGCCAATGAGGTAATGCGTGCGCGTCCTGCTCGTCTCGAACGTCCAACTCAACCCCTACGTGCGCCTGCTGGCCGACGGTCTGCGGGCGCAGGGGGCCGACGCGGCCCTGGTCAGCGGCCTCTCCCCGCTCAGCCTGCTGGCCCAGCGTCGCCGCGGGCTGGATGTCATTCACCTGCATTGGCTCGAACTGCTCTACGCCGCGCCGCGGTCCTGGCTCAGCGCCTGGCGCCTGTTCATCCTGCTGCTCACCCTGGCCCTGGCCCGGCTGTGGGGCGTGACCGTCGTCTACACGGTACACAACCTGGCGCACCACGAGCGCCGCGCCCCACGGCTCAACGCCTGGGGCAATCGCACCCTCTTTCGCCTGGTCAGCGCCCTGCACGCGCACGACGCGGTCAGCGCGCAGGCCCTGGCGCCCTGGGCCGCCAAGGTCTACAGCGCCCCGCACGGCAGCTACCTCGGCGCCTATCCTGACACCGTCACCCGGCCGCAGGCGCGTGAACGCCTGGGCCTGAGCGACGCCGGCCCGGTCTATCTCTTCCTCGGCGGCGTGCGCCCGTACAAAGGCCTGGAACTGCTGCTGGACGCCTTCCGCACGCTGGATGATCCGCAGGCGCGCCTGCTCGTGGCCGGTCATGCCCATCAGCCCGCCTATGCCGCAGCCATCGCCGACCTGGCCGGCCGCGACCCGCGCGTGCGCTTGCTCTTGCGCCATGTGCCTGATGACGAACTGCAGGTCCTCTTTCACGCCAGCGATGCCTGCATCCTGCCTTACCGGGCCGTCACCACCTCTGGCGCCGCCCTGCTCGCCCTCTCCTTTGGCTGTCCCATCGTCGCGCCGCGCCTGGGGCCATTCCCCGAACTAGCCGCGGACGGCCGCGGCATCCTGTTCCAGCCGGAGAACGCGGCCGATCTGGCGCAGGCCCTGCGCACCGTGCGCCAACTCGACCAGGCGACGGCGCAGGCCGCCTGTCTCACCTACGCGCAGACGCTGGCCTGGCCCGTGGTGGCGCAAATGCACCTGGCTGCCTATCAGAAAGCCCGGCGAGGTGCGCCATGCTGAGCGACCAGACCTTCGTTTGTCTGACGCCGGAGCGCTGGAACGGGCTGTGGCGCAATCGTCATCAGTTGCTCACGCGCTTTGCCCGCCACAACCGCGTGCTGTGGGTGGAGCCGCGGCCCTATCTGAGCGAAGCCCTGCATAGCATGCGTGCGCGGCGCTTGGAGGCGGATCACACCCTGGCCTGGCCGCGGCCGCAGCACGTGCAGGACGGCCTGTTCGTCTACCGCGACCCCCTCTGGCTGCCGTTGAGCGGCCGGCCGCCCCTGCGCCAGATCACCGCCTGGGGCCGCGGCCTTGCCCTGCGCGCCGCGGTGCGTCAAATCGGCGGCGGGCAGGCGCCCATCCTCTGGCTCTTTCGGCCCGACCAGGGCGATGTCATCGGGCAGTGCGGCGAGCAGATGGTCATCTACCACGCGGTGGATGAGTATGCAGCCTACGAAATGGAGTTCCAGGCCGATCAGGCCGCCAATCGCCCCGGCCGCGTGCAGGCGCTGGAGCAGATCATCATGCGCCGCGCGGACCTGGTGCTGGTCACGTCCGCGCCCTTGCTGGCGGCCAAGCAGGCCTGGCAGCCCAACACGCACCTGGTGCCCAACGGCGTGGACTTCGCCGAATTTGCCGCCGCGCTGGCGCATCCGCAGGAACCGGCCGCGCTGGCGGCCGTGCCCCATCCTCGCCTGGGCTTCGTGGGCGCCATCAACGAGAAGATTGACCTGCGCCTGCTCAGCGCGCTGGCCGCCGCCAACCGCGCCTGGCAGATCGTGTTGGTCGGCCCGGTGACGTTGCGCTACAATCTGGATGATCTGGCTGAGCTGCGTGCTCAGCCCAACGTGCATTTCGTTGGCGCGCTGCCGGTGACGCAGGTGCCTCACGCCATCGCCGCGTGCGATGTCTGCCTGATGCCGTACCGGATCAACGCGTGGACGCACCACATCAGCCCCCTCAAGCTGTACGAATATCTCGCCATCGGCCGGCCCATCGTCAGCACTGCCATCCCCGCGGTGGCGGACATGGCCCCGCTGGTCGGCATGGCGCCTGACGCGGCGGCTTTCCCGGGCCAGGTCGAGCTGGCCCTGCGCCAGGCCCCTGATGAAGCCGCGGCCGCGGCCCGGCGTCAGTTTGCAGCCGGGCAAACCTGGGATGCCCGCGTCGAGCGCATCTCCGATCTGATCGTGGCAACCCTGGCCGGGCGGTCGGTCAATGAAAAGGGCGATTGAAACCGCGCCTGATGGGCGCACCCTGCAGGCCGATTTGGACAGGATGAACAGGATGTACAGGATTCTTGCTCTGTGGTGTGCAAAACTATCGGCACGAGAGTTCGAATATCCTGTCAATCCTGTGAATCCTGGTAACTGCTCACCCTGCAGGCCGATTTGGACAGGATGAACAGGATGTACAGGATTCTTGCTCTGTGGTGTGCAAAACTATCGGCACGAGAGTTCGAATATCCTGTCAATCCTGTGAATCCTAATAACTGCTCACCCTGCAGGCCGATTTGGACAGGATGAACAGGATGAACAGGATTCTTGCTCTGTGGTGTGCAAAACTATCGGCACGAGAGTTCGAATATCCTGTCAATCCTGTGAATCCTGTCTGAATTCCAGGCAGACCCAGTAGTTAAGCGGCTGGAAAGGTTTGAATTGGCATGTTGACCTGGGAAGAACAAAATCTCATCGAGCAGGCGGTTTACCCTGCATACACCGAGGCCGCGTATGGCGAGATGCGGCGGCGATTGGCCGCGGCCCTGACCCCCGGCGCGCTGGTGCTGGACGCGGGCAGCGGGCCGGGCACCTGGCTCCTGCGCCGCCACCGCGCCGACATCGAAGTGGTCGGCCTGGACCTCTTTCGCCCCGACCCCCTGCCGTCGCATCGGTACGCCATCGGCTCGCTGGACGCCATTCCCTACCGGGACGCGCTGTTCGACCTGGTGCTCTGCTACGATGTCATCGAACACCTGGCGCGGCCGGCACAGACCTTTGCCGAATTCTGGCGCGTGCTCAAGCCCGGCGGCCTGCTGGTGGTCAAAACGCCCAACCTGGCCGGCCCTTCGACGCTGGCCGCGGCCGTGCTGCCGCACGCGGCGCATGTGGCGGTTCATCGAGGCCTGGGCACGCGTGAGGGTAGCGTCTTCCCCACCCTGTTCCGCTGCAACACGCGGGCCGCTTTGGCCGCCAGGATGATGGCCGCCGGCTTTGTGAGCGAGGCGCTTTACACCGTGGATGAGACCGCCGGTTATTTCGCCTTCGTCCGCTGGAGTTACGCCTTGGCCCTGCGCTACAGCCGCCTGCTGGCGCGGCCGGCGTTGGCCGGTCTGCGCAGTGGCCTGATCGGATTTTTCCGCAAACCGCCTTTGGCGCCCTCGCCTAACGATGGTACAATGAAAAGGCCCTTTGGATCATAAGACTAGCCCCGGAGGAAGTACCGTCAATGGATATCCGATTTGGAACCGATGGCTGGCGCGCCGTCATCAGCGACACCTTCACCTTTGCCAATGTGCGCCTGGTCGCGCAGGCCATTGCTGATGTCGTCTGCCAGCAGTACCCCGATGTTGCCCCTGTGCGCATGGTGGTTGGTTTCGACACGCGTTTTTTGTCCGACCGCTACGCGCGCGAGGTGGCCTGTGTCCTGGCTGCGAACGGCATCCAGGTTGACCTGACTCATGCAGACACGCCCACGCCGGTGATTTCGCACGCCATTGTGCTGCACCGGGCGCAAGGCGGCGTCATGATCACGGCCAGCCACAACCCGCCGCGTTACAACGGCATCAAATTCAAGGCGGCGTATGGCGGCTCAGCCTCGCCGGCCGACTGCAAGCGGGTGGAGGCGCGTCTGCTGCAAAACGAGCAGGAAGGCCGCAAACCGCTGATTCTGGATTTCGACGAGGCCCATGCACAGGGCCTGATCCGGCGCTTCGACCCGCGCCCGGCCTATCGCGATCACCTGGCGACCCTGGTGGATTTCGAGACGATTGGGCGCGGCGGGCTGCGTGTGGTGGTAGACGCCATGTACGGCGCCGGCCGCGGCTATCTGGCCGAGTTCCTGCGCGATGCGGGCGCTGAGGTGGTTGAACTGCGCGGGGAGATGAACCCCGGCTTCAACGGCATTCATCCCGAACCGATCGAGCGCTACTTGCAGCCGTTGGCCGAAGCCCTGAGCGGCGGCGACTGGCATCTGGGCCTGGCGACCGACGGCGACGCTGACCGCATCGGCGCGATGGCGCCGGATGGCCGCTTCATTGACCCGCATGTCATCATGTCGCTCAGCCTGCGCTACCTGATCGAGCAGCGCCAACAGCGCGGCATGGTGGTCAAGACCGTTTCCACCACCCAGATGCTCAATCGCCTGGCGGCCCGCTATGGCCTGGAGCTGCGCGAGACGCCGGTGGGCTTCAACCACATCAGCGACCTGATGATGAATCATGATGTCTTGATCGGCGGCGAAGAGTCGGGCGGGATCAGCATCAAGGGCCACATCCCGGAGGGCGACGGCGTGCTGATGGGGATGCTGTTAGCCGAAATCCTGGCCGCGCACGGCGGCGATTGCCAGGCGCTGTTGAACGACCTGGTGCAGGAGGTAGGCGCGTTCTACTACGCGCGCAACGACTTTCAACTGCGCACCATCAACGGCCAGCCGCCCTTCACCAAGAGTGAAATGGTGCAGCGGCTGATGCAGTCTCCACCTGCCACATTGGCCGGAATGCCGGTCGCCCGCGTGCTGGCCAACGACGGCGTCAAGTACATGCTGCAGGACGACAGTTGGCTGCTCATTCGCCCATCCGGCACCGAACCGGTGCTGCGCATGTACGCCGAAGCACGCAGCGCCATCATGGTGACATCGCTGCTGCAGGCTGGCGAGACCCTGGTGCCGCCGCCGGGAAAGCTAAACGGGAGCCATTAGCCCGACCGCGGCGCATGCCGCGGCCGCCAACAGCCTGAACAACGAAGGCCGCATCACACAGATGCGGCCTTCGTTGTTCAGACGTTCTTGGTCGTCTCCTGGCGCAAGCGTGCCAGTAAGCGTTCACGAAACCCGCGCGGGGGTGTAACGGAATCATGACCGGCCATGGCTTGATGCGTCCAGGTCAGGCTGGAACGGCAACGCAGGCAGACCGCCAGGTGGTCATGGATCAGTCGAATTTCGTCGCGGGTGGCAAGGTTATCGAGGAAAGTCGCGTAGAGAGATTCCAATTGCTCGCAGGTCACCAGTCGCCTCATTTTGATTATTTCACGCTTCGCTGCATTAGCCGTCTCATGGTTGCGTTGATTCGTTCTAGTGCTGTAGACGGGAAAATAACAAAATTGTCACACGATCGCGTCGGCCCGGCATGATTGCTGCGACGTTGCGGATGGTTGACGCTAGTCTGAATCGGCTTTATAATGTACCTGGCCGAGGCGTTCATGAAACGATCATCTGGAGCAACCAATGTCACCGCACAAATCGCAACCGCCGCGCAGGCGTACCATCGAGCATGGGAAGGAGAGGGGGAAAAGCATGGCAAGCGCACTCAATTTGCTGATTGCTGGCATCATTGGATTCATTGTGGGGCTGGTACTTGAACTGGTGCTGGAAATCTGGTATTTTCGGCGCTGGCGCAAGCAGGTGCGCGATGAACGGGTAGAGCAGTTGCAGGCGACCGTGCGCGCGAAAGACAGCCGCATCGGCGACCTGGATGGCCGTTTGGAACGGGCACAGACGCGCATGAACGCCCTGCAAGGGGAAGTGGCGCAGCGTACACAAGAGATGGAGCGGATGCAGGCCGAACGCCTGGCTCGCCTGGCAGCCGTGGTCAGCGACGCGGAGCCGCTGGAGACCGCTGAGCTTGAGACGCCCGCCGTCGCCCTACCGACCTTCGAAGCGCCCGCGGTCGAACTTGGCGCATTCGAGACGCCCGCGCTGGAACTGCCCGCAGTCGAACTGCCGGCCTTCGAGACGCCCGCGGTCGAACTGGGCGCATTCGAGACGCCCGCGGTTGAACTGCCGGCCTTCGAGACGCCCGCGGTCGAACTTGGCGCATTCGAGACGCCCGCCATCGAACTGCCGACCTTCGAGACGCCCGCGGTCGAACTAGGCGCATTCGAGACGCCCGCGCTGGAACTGCCCGCCGTTGAACTGCCAACCTTCGAGACGCCCGCGGTCGAACTGGGCGCATTCGAGACGCCCACGCTGGAAGCACCCGCCGTTGAACTGCCGACCTTCGAGACGCCCGCGGTCGAACTTGGCGCATTCGAGACGCCTACGCTGGAAGCGCCTGCGGTCGAATTTGGCGCATTCGAGATGCCCACGCTGGAAGCGCCTGCGGTCGAACTGCCGACCTTCGAAGCGCCCGCGGTCGAACTTGGCGCATTCGAGATGCCCACGCTGGAACTGCCCGCCGTCGCCCTGCCGACCTTCGAGACGCCCGCGGTCGAACTGGGCGCATTCGAGACGCCCGCCGTTGAACTGCCGACCTTCGAAGCGCCCGCGGTCGAACTTGGCGCATTCGAGACGCCCACGCTGGAACTGCCAGCGGTCGAACTGGGCACATTCGAGACGCCCACGCTGGAAGCGCCCGCCGTTGAACTGCCAACCTTCAATGCGCCCGCCGTTGAACTGCCAACCTTCGAAGCGCCTGCGGTCGAACTTGGCGTATTCGAGACGCCCACGCTGGAACTGCCAGCGGTCGAACTGGGCACATTCGAGACGCCCACGCTGGAAGCGCCCGCCGTTGAACTGCCAACCTTCAATGCGCCCGCCGTTGAACTGCCAACCTTCGAAGCGCCCGCGGTCGAACTTGGCGTATTCGAGACGCCCACGCTGGAACTGCCCGCGGTCGAACTTGGCGCATTCGAGACGCCCACGCTGGAACTGCCCGCCATCGAACTGCCGACCTTCGAGACGCCCGCGGTCGAACTTGGCGCATTCGAGATGCCTACGCTGGAAGCGCCTGCGGTCGAATTTGGCGCATTCGAGATGCCCACGCTGGAAGCGCCTGCGGTCGAACTGCCGACCTTTGAAGCGCCCGCGGTCGAACTTGGCGCATTCGAGACGCCCGCCGTTGAACTGCCAACCTTCGAGACGCCCGCGGTCGAACTTGGCGCATTCGAGACGCCCGCCGTCGAACTGCCAACCTTCGAGACGCCTGCGGTCGAACTTGGCGCATTCGAGACGCCCACGCTGGAACTGCCTGCCGTCGAACTGCCGACCTTTGAAGCGCCCGCGGTCGAACTTGGCGCATTCGAGACGCCCGCCGTTGAACTGCCAACCTTCGAGACGCCCGCGGTCGAACTGGGCGCATTCGAGACGCCCACGCTGGAAGCACCCGCCGTTGAACTGCCGACCTTCGAGACGCCTGCGGTCGAACTTGGCGCATTCGAGATGCCTACGCTGGAAGCGCCTGCGGTCGAATTTGGCGCATTCGAGATGCCCACGCTGGAAGCGCCTGCGGTCGAACTGCCGACCTTCGAAGCGCCCGCGGTCGAACTGGGCGCATTCGAGATGCCTACGCTGGAAGCGCCCGCGGTCGAACTGGGCGCATTCGCCCTGCCCGCCGTCGAACTGCCGACCTTCGAAGCGCCCGCGGTCGAACTTGGCGCATTCGAGACGCCCACGCTGGAACTGCCAACCTTCGAAGCGCCCGCGGTCGAGATGCCCGCGTTCGCCATGGGGGCTGTCGGCATGGCGGTCAGTGGCCTGCCAACACGCGGCCCCGCAGCGATCACCCTGGGCGATGACCCCTTGATTGATATTGACGGCATCGGCCCAGCCTATGACCAGCGGCTGCGCGCGGCCGGCATCACCACCTTTGCCGGCCTGGCTGCACTGTCCGTCGAACAAGTGGCCGCCATCATCAAGGCGCCGGCCTGGCGCAAGACCAATTATGCAGACTGGCTCAGGCAGGCAAGGCTGGCAGCCGAGCAGGGCGCGGCGGCGCTGCAGGCACAACCGTCGCTGCGCGCGCTGCAGCCTGATAACCTGGCGCTGCTGGCGCAGGTGGGCGAAAAGACAGCCGATGCGCTGGCCGCGGCCGGTTTCTACAGCTTTGCCGGTCTCGCCGCGGCCACGCCGGCCGAACTGGCTGCCGCTGTGGAAGACGCCGGTTTGCCCGTCGGTAACTACGCAGCCTGGATTCAGGAAGCGGCCGAGCGCAGCACCGGCGCGGACGGCCGCCGGCGCAGTGTCAAACCGTTGGAGTAGACGCTCAGGGAGAAGCCGATGCAACCACAACGCCCACCATTCTGGGAATGGCCGCTGGATCGCCTGAATGTGCTCCTGCTCACCGGCGCACTCATCGTGCTCCTGCTGTTGAGCGTGTTCAACTTCACGATTCAGCGTCGCGCGTCCGAACTGGCCCTGGCAACGCCCACGCCTCTCGGCCCCCCTGTCCCCCCTGTCGTTCAAACAGTGATCACGATCGCGCCGCCGGCAGCACCCGAGACAACGCCGGCGGTCACCCGTACAATCACACCTACCACTCCGGCCGACGTCACACCGCTCGCGATTGTGACCCCGCGCCACGGGTCACGATTCCCCACGCCCCTGGCGCACGTCGCGGGCACCGCGCCTGCCGGCGCCACCGTCCAGGTTTTTGACAACAATCGCCGCCTCGGGCAGACGGTGGCCGGCGCTGACGGCACGTGGGCGCTTGATCTGAGCATCCCGCTGGCCGAAGGCGATCACCTGTTGCGCGCGCAGGCCAACGACGCGCAACAGCGGCCCCTGGGACGCTCGGCGCCGGTGTTGGTGACTATTCTGGCGCCCGAGCCGCCCAAGGTACTGGCGCCCACTGCCAGCACGCGGCTGAACGCGCGCAGCGCGCCAACGATTAGCGGCTCTGCCATGCCCGATAGCCGGATTCGCGTGTTGGTGGATCAGCAGGCGCTGGGCGAGGCAAACTCGAACGCCAGCGGCGCGTGGCAACTCAAACTGACCAAGCCGTTGGCACGCGGTCAACACCGTCTGCGTGCGGATCTGATTAGTCCCAATGGCAATGTCCTCGTCAGCAGCGCAGAGGTGATGATCACGGTGGCCCCGTGACTTTTTCATCCATCGGGCGTGCTGGCCGCATACTCTTTCAACACCTCTGAAAATTGACAGACCCTGACCGCCACTCCCAGCCGGCGAACGTAACACGTTGGGGACATGGATCGGCTGGGAGTGCGGGCGAGACGCCTGCACTCCCAGCCGGCTATTGTTGAAGCAGGGCGTGTCATGGTATAATTTGCCCGTCAGGGTCTTATACCCCTTCTTGTCATTCTCGGTGTTTTGCACCCGCAAGACAAATACCGACTGGAGGAAAGCATGTCGAGTGCAGCGGTTATGTCTGAATCCATGAGCAGCAGCGGCGCGGTTGCTGTAGATAACCCCGTGGTTGAGCCGCAGGGCAAGGATATTTTTGCCAAGTGTCATGGCGCCTTCATGGAAGCCCGTCAGGCCATGGCCCAGGGCTATTATCCGTACTTTTTGCCCTTGTCGGAAAATGACGGGACCGAAGTCGAGTACCACGGTCACCGCTTGATCATGGCCGGCTCCAACAACTACCTGGGATTGACGACCGATGCGCGGGTCAAAGAGGCGGCGCTTGAAGCCATCAGGCGCTTTGGCACGAGTTGCACGGGGTCACGCTTCCTGAATGGCAGCCTGGATATGCACGAACAACTGGAGCGTGAGCTGGCCGAGTTTGTGGGCAAAGAAGCAGCTCTGGTCTTCAGCACCGGTTTTCAGGTCAACCTGGGCACTATCTCTGCTCTCGTGGGGCGGGATGATTATGTGGTGATTGATCGCGACGACCATGCCAGCATCGTGGATGGCTGCCGGCTGGCCCTGGGTGAGATGAAACGCTTCAAGCACAACGATGCGCGCGATCTGGCGCGCGTGCTGGCCGGTCTGCCCGCCGGTCGTGGTAAACTGGTGGTGGTGGACGGCGTCTTCAGCATGGGTGGCGACATCGCACCGCTGCCGGAGTACATCCCCATTTGCCAACGCTATGGCGCGCGCCTGATGGTAGACGATGCCCACTCCGTCGGTATCCTGGCCGGAGGCCGGGGCACCGCAGCCCATTTTGGCGTGACCCAGGACGTTGACCTGATTATGTGTACCTTCAGCAAAGCCTTCGCCTCGCTCGGCGGCTTCATCGCCGGCGCTGAAGAAATCATTTTTTACATCAAACACGCGGCGCGCTCCTTCATCTTCAGCGCTTCGATGCCGCCGTCCAACACGGCCGCCGCGCTGGCCGCGCTCAAAATCATGCGCGAGGAGCCGGACCGTTGTGATCGTGTCATCCGCAACGCGGCCCGCGTGCGCGACGGACTCACCAGCCTCGGCTTCAACACCGGCCACAGCGAAACGCCCATCGTGCCGGTCATCATCGGCGACGATATGCTGACCCTCCATGTCTGGAAAGCCCTATTCGAAGCCGGCGTGTTCGTCAACCCTGTCCTGCCCCCGGCCGCGCCGCTCAACCTTTCGCTCCTGCGCACCAGCTACATGGCAACCCACAACAATGCACAACTGGACCGGGTGATCGAGACGTTTGCGAAGGTGGGGAAGGAGATGGGGTTGATTTAGGGAATGATGAAATTGGCGTTGGTGACGGGAGCGACTGGTTTTGTGGGCGCGAACCTGGTGGCCGCGTTGACGCAGACGGGCTGGCGGGTGCGTGTTCTGCACCGCTCCTCATCCCGGCTGCACGCGCTGGATGGGCTGACCTTCGAACCAGCGCTGGGCGATGTGCTCGACCGTGACTCTGTCCAACGAGCGATGGAAGGCTGCCAGGTGGTGTACCACGCTGCGGGTGTGGCCGACTATTGGCGCAGCAGCCGTGAGCGCATGTTCCAGGTCAACGTGGAGGGGACGCGTCACGTGATGGCGGCTGCGTTGGCGGGCGGCGTGCCGCGAGTCGTACACACCTCGTCGGCGGCCGCGCTCGGCATCCCACCGCTGGGTCGCCCGGCCACCGAGGCGCAAACCTGGAATGTCTCCCCCAACCGTTTCCCCTATGGCCACAGCAAACATTTGGCCGAGCTGGTCGTGCAGGAATACGTGGCGCAGGGCCTGCCCGCGGTCATCGTCAATCCTACGGTCATCCTGGGGCCGCGCGATGTCAACCTCGGCTCGGACAGCCTCATCGTGGGTGTCTATAAACGCCAGTTGCCCTTTGTGCTGCCGGGCGGCGTCAATGTGATTGGCGTGGCCGATGTGGCCGCAGGGCATTTACTGGCCGCAGCGCACGGTCGCGTGGGCGAGCGCTATCTGCTGGGCGGCCAGAATGTGAGCGTGCCCGCGTTTGCCCGCCTGATCGGCGAGGTGATCGGTGTGCCTGCGCCAACCCTGGTGCTGCCCCGTGTCAGTGTGGCGCCGTTGGCCGCGCTGACCGGCCTGGCAAGCCGGGTGTCGCCCTGGCCGCTGCCGGTGACCGCCGACCTGATCCGCCTGGGCGCCGAGCCTTTTTACTTCGACCCGTCGAAGGCCATCCGTGAGTTGGGCCTGCCTCAAACGCCGCTGCGCCAGGTTGTTCAAGAAGCGTTCGACTGGCTGGTCATCCAGGGATATTTACACTAATTATTGGAGACAGAATCTTGGAACCTGAGATGCTGCGGGTAATCCCGCTGGGCGGTGTGGGCGAGATTGGCAAGAACATGCTGGTCATCGAATACGACAAAAACATCCTGGTCATTGATGCCGGGCTGATGTTCCCCGAAAGCGAAATGCTCGGCGTAGATGTGGTGATTCCCGACATCGAATACCTGGTCGAGCGCAAGGAGTGGGTGCGCGCCATCATCCTGACCCACGGGCATGAGGATCATATCGGCGCGCTGCCCTATATCCTGCCGGAACTGCCGGTGCCCGTCTATGCCACGCCCCTGACGCGGGGCCTGGTGGAGGTCAAGCTCAGGGAGGCGCGCATCACCGGGACGCAGATGCATACCGTGAGCACCAAGGACGTGCTGGAGTTAGGCCCGTTCAAGGTGGAGTTCTTCCATGTCTGCCACAGCATCCCGGACGCTGTAGGCCTGGCGATTACGACGCCGGTGGGCCTGGTGGTGCATGTGACCGACTATAAGTTCGACGCGCACCCGGTGGACGGCAAGCTGACCGATTTTGCCAAGCTGAGCGAGCTGGGCGATCGGGGCGTGCTGTTGTTGCTGAGCGATTCGACCAACGCGGAACGCCCTGGCTTCACCCCCTCAGAACGGGAAGTGGGCCTGGCGTTCGACCGCCTCTTCGGCCTGGCGGCCGGTCGCGTGATCGTGGCAACCTTTGCGTCCAACATCTCACGCGTGCAGCAGGTGATCACCACCGCGCGGCGCTATAACCGCCGCGTGGGCACGGTGGGGCGCAGCATGGTGAACAATGTGAAGATGGCGACGCAACTGGGCTACCTGGACGCAACCGCCGATGAGCTGTTGAGCACGGACCAGATCAACAATCTGCCGGCGAACCAGGTGGCGGTTGTCTGCACCGGCAGCCAGGGCGAGCCAACGTCGGCCCTGGTGCGCATGGCAATGGGGGAACACCGCAATCTCAAGATTCGCCCCGGCGACATGGTCATCATCTCCGCGACGCCCATTCCCGGCAATGAGGTCCTGGTCAATCGGACGATCAACAACCTGTTCCGCCTGGGTGCGGATGTACACTATTCGGGCCTGGGGGATGTGCATGTGTCGGGTCATGGCAGCCAGGAGGATTATAAGCTCCTCTTCAGCCTGACGCGGCCGCGCTTCTTTGTACCCATTCACGGCGAGTACCGTCACCTGGTGCTGCACGCCCGCCTGGCCCTGGAAATGGGCATGGCCGCGGAGAACGTACAGATCATCGAAAGCGGTCAGGTACTGCAGGTGCAGACGACCGGCCTGACGATCGGTGAGCGCGTGACCGAAGGGCATGTGCTCGTAGACGGCGTGACGGTAGGCGAGATCAGCGAAGTCGTGCTGCGTGACCGCCATCATCTGTCGCAGGATGGTTTCGTGGTCGCCATCGTCACCATGGACTCCACAGGTGAGGTAGTGGCCGCGCCCGAAATTTTGACGCGTGGCTTTGTCAACGTCAACGAGAGCGACGACCTGCTCAACCAGGCGCGTGACCGTGTGTGGGCGGCCGTGGCGCACAGCGCGCCGCACGGTAGCCTTTCCAACCGCATCAAACAGGTGCTGGCCGATTTCCTCTATCAGCAGACGCGGCGCCGCCCGATGATTTTGCCGCTGGTGGTTGAAGTATAATTTGCACTTTGCACTTTGCACTTTGCACTTTGCACTTCATTCAGGATGACACGGCATGGCTAAGGCAGTGAGCAAGAAGGGCGGGGGCAGCCAGAAGGACACCCGCAAACCGAGGGCGGCGAGCGCCGGCAAGCCACGGGCGCCGCGTGGCGGCGCGGGAACGCGCGGGCGCGCCGCCACGGAGGAACCGCCTGGCATCAACCTGGGCGAGCAGGTGGATCGCTTCCTCGAATTCATGGTGCGCGACGATACGCTGGGCGTCATTCTTCTGGCCGTGGCCGTCATCACCTTCTTCAGCCTGATTTCGCCGCGCGGCACCTTGACCGAAGGCTGGATCCAGGTCCTGCGCCGGGGCTTCGGCGTCGGCGTCTGGCTGACGCCGGTCTTGTTTGGCAGCGTGGGCATCTGGTTGCTGTTGCGCAAAGTGGCCAGCCACCGCGCACCGGCCCTGCCGCGCCTGGTGGGCCTGGGAGTGCTCTTTGTCGTGTTCGAGGCGCTGGCGCACTGGCTGGCGAATTCGGCCGATCCCGAACTGCTGGCCGAGCAAGGCGGCGGCGGCGGGCGCCTCGGTTTCAGTCTGACCGACCTGCTGGTCAGGGGCATTGGCCCGGCTGGCATGGCCATCGTGCTCCTGCTGTTGGCTGGGGTGGGGCTGTTGACGCTGATCGGGCTGACACGCACACGCCGCGCCATCGCTTATCTGCGCGGCGAGCCGCTGCCGGCGGCCGAAGTCGGGCCGGATGGGCTGCCGCTGCTCATCAACCCGCCTTTTATTACCGACATCGCCGCTGCGCTGCCGCCCACGATCTGGCAACGCGCGCGCACCTGGCTGGGTCACTGGCGCGAGCCGACCGGCGCTGACCGCGTCGAGGTGGTGGAGCCGCGCGTCATCGGCAGCCTGCCGGCCGGCGCTGCGTCTGCCTATCGCCTGGGCGGCTCCACACTCACAGCGCCCGGCGCCGCGCCATTACGGGCGGGCGGGACGCGCCTGCCGCCCATCAGCGCCGGCGCGATGGGAGAAAATCGCCCTCCCACCGGCGTGTTCGCAGAGAATCGCCCGTCCTGGCAACTGCCCTTCATCGAGGACATGCTGGATGAGGCCATAGATCAGGAGCTTAGCGTGGAGGACCTGGCGCGCCGCGCACGCCTGATCGAAGATACGCTGCGCGCCTTTGGTGTGCCGGTGACGGTGGTCGAGGTCAATCGCGGCCCCGCCGTCACCCAGTTTGGCCTGCGCCCTGACTTCGTCAAGAAGCGTTACCGCAAGAGCGAGACCGAAATGCAGCAGGAGGCCCTGCAGCGTCTGCGCAGCCTGCCGCGGGGCGAGCGTTTGCAGTGGGAGGCGGAGGCGCGGGCGCGCTTGGCGCGCTTGGGCCAGGAGCAGCCTGCGCCCGATCAACTGGAAACACAGATGGTCGAGCTGCTCATGGCGACATTGGACAAGACCATCGAGAAGGATGTCAAGATCAAAGTGGCGCGCATTCAGGCCCTGTCCAACGACCTGGCGCTGGCATTGGAAGCGTCGCCCATCCGCATCGAAGCGCCGGTGCCGGGGCGCTCCATCGTGGGTCTGGAGGTGCCGAACCGCCAGACGGCTCTCGTCACCCTGCGCAGCGTCATGGAGTCGGAAGTCTATCTGAACATCAAGTCGCGCCTCAAACTGCCCCTGGGGCAGGATGTTTCCGGTCAACCGGCCGTCGGCGACCTGGCCCGGATGCCGCACCTGCTCATCGCCGGCGCCACCGGCTCCGGTAAGTCGGTCTGCGTCAACACGATCATTGCCAGCCTGCTGTTCAATCACACGCCAGACACCCTGCGCCTGCTGATGGTGGACCCCAAGAGGGTAGAGTTGACCACCTACAACGGCATTCCGCACCTGATTGCGCCGGTGGTCACCGAGGTGGATCGGGTGGTGCCGATCCTGGCCTGGGCCACGCGTGAGATGGATCGCCGCTACAAGATGTTCAGCCAGCTCGGCGCGCGCAACATCGAGAGCTTCAACGAAAAGATAGCGGCCAAAGGCCAGACCGCGTTACCCTTCATCGTCATCATTATTGACGAATTGGCCGATCTCATGATGGCCGCGCCAGATGAAGTCGAGCGTTACATCTGTCGCCTGGCGCAGATGGCCCGCGCCACCGGCATCCACCTGATCCTGGCGACGCAGCGGCCCAGCGTGGATGTGGTCACCGGCCTCATCAAGGCCAACTTCCCGGCCCGCATCGCCTTTGCCGTCACCAGCCAGATTGATTCACGCGTCATCCTGGATCAGCCGGGCGCGGAACGCCTGCTGGGCCGCGGTGACATGCTCTTCATGGACCCCACCTCGCCCAACCTGGTGCGTCTGCAGGGCTGTTTCGTCGCGGACCGCGAGCTACATCGCCTGGTGGAGCATTGGCAAAACCAGCAGCCTGCCGGCGCCGCGGCTGTCTCGATGCCCGTGGAAGCGCAGATGCCCGCCGGCGCACCCGCAGAAAATCGCCCCCCCGCCGGCGCCTCCGCGTCCGGTGTGACGTGGCACAGCCCGGCCGGTTTCGACGCCCCGGCGCCGACCAGCCGTCCGCTGACCCCGTCCGCGCCCGCGGGGCTGCGCATGCCGCCCGCACCCGGCTTTTCTTCCTCGGCGCAGCCCGCGGTGAATTGGCCGCAGCCAGCCACACCAGGCCAGGCGCCGGTCACCGCGCCGCCGTCCGCAGCGGCCACCGAAGAACTGCTGAAGACCACCCTGCCCCCGCCCGGCGCCGTCATTCAAGCGCCGCTGTTCGACGAGATGTTCGCCGGTCAGGCTGGCGCGCAACCGACCCGCGACGCCCTCTTCGACGAAGCGGTCAACGTCGTGCGCGAAGCCGGCCGCGCCTCGGTTTCCCTCCTCCAGCGCCGCCTGCGCATCGGCTACACCCGCGCCGCCCGCCTCATCGAACTGATGGAGCAAGAAGGCATCGTCGGCCCTGACCCCGGCGGCTCACACGGCCGCGAAGTCGCGCCGGCGGATAGCCCGCAGGACGGGGCGGGTGACGTAGAAGCGTAAATCCCAAGCAAGACCAAGTCTGAGCAGGGCAATTTGGCAGGTGGTGTATAATCTGTCATTGGAAATCGTATAGGGTAAGGAGGGTTCTAATGACAGCCCTAAGTGTAGGTGCAACGGCACGGATAGCCGAAGTTCTCGATGTTGCTGAGCGTTTGACCTTGACAGAACGATTGCTCCTGGCGCGCTTTCTGCTCGATAGCGTTTTGACGAAAGAAATCGACGAAGAAGCCGATTGGCGCCACTTGAGCCTGTCAGCGTTCGAAAAGGAATGGGACAACGAGGAAGACGCTGTCTATGATGACTGGAGGGCGATCTATGGCGTTCCAACGCGGTGATAATGTAATGGTAGACTTGGACGGGATTCGCAACCTGGTGTGTGGAACTACAAATGCAACCTAATTGAGCCTGACGCCCCCATGAATCATTCCCTTCCTCGTCCCGTAGGGACGCCTGAATTTAGACGCCCCCATGAATCATTCCCCCCCTCGTCCCGTAGGGACGCCCGAATTTAGACGCCCCCATGAATCATTCCCCCCCCTCGTCCCGTAGGGACGCCTGAATCGAGAGACCCAAAAATGGCCAACACCTACACATGCCTCTTCTACCACATCGTCTTCAGCACCAAGAATCGCGTGCCCTACATCAGGGCAGAGATCGAGCAACGGGTATGGGAATACATGGGCGGCGTCGCGCGCCATCACGACGTGACCGCCGTGCAGATCGGCGGCATTGACGATCATATTCATGCCTTGACCATGTCGCCTCCCACCATCGCGCCAAGCCAGATCGCACAACACATCAAGGGCGACACCTCCAAATGGATTCACGAGACCTTCCCGGAATTGCGCGCCTTCGCGTGGCAGGAAGGCTACGGCGCCTTCACCGTAAGTAAATCAGGCGTAGCGGCAGTGGTGCGTTACATCCAAAATCAACGCGTCCACCACCAAAAACGAAGCTATCAAGCGGAGTACCTTGAATTACTACGGAGACATGAGATTGAATACGACGAACGCTATTTGTGGGGATAAATTCAACCGTCCCTACGGGACGATGACGCGTTGTGTGTGCGTACGTTGCTAAAGTCAGGTGTCCCTACGGGACACAACGCCCTTTTCCGCCGCGTCCCGTAGTCCCGTAGTCCCGTAGGGACGCCCGAACTTAGCAAATCAAAACCCATCGCGTCGCGTCCCGTAGGGACGCCTGAACTTAGCCATCGCGTCGCGTCCCGTAGGGAACGCATGAATTGCGCATCATGACGAATCTCGCCCCGCGTCTACGGGACGCCCAAATTGAGGATGCTGGTGACGAGCGTTCACCCGGCATCGGAATTCCTGGACGATTTGAGGCCGTGACTGAGTAACTATAGGTGAAACCCATGCAACCTGGTGACCCGCAGGGCAGTGTGCCCCTAACTTTGAACCCATGCTCAAAGGTGGAGAGGGTATTGAGAGGGCAGTGACATGGAAACCCGCTTCTTCGAGCAACCGATTCTGAACTCACCGTATGCCTATCCCGCGCGCCACTGGGAGCTTGACAGCCAAGGTCAGCCGACGCAGCGGATCATCGAGAATCGTCGCCGGGCCGAGTTCATCACCCCGGTGCCCAAGCCGAGAAAACGCAAGGGATCGGGCCAGCAGCAGCAGTTCATCTTCGACGAGGGCGCCGGTCTCTCGACTCAACAGCAGCAGTACGATCCCACACCGATCATCAATGCCCTGCGGCAGCGCGTGGACCAGTGGCGCGCGATTCCGAATGCGGCCCATTGGGGCGTGACCCCGGAAACAGCGCGGC
>JADJYJ010000005.1 GCA_016719785.1 Candidatus Amarolinea dominans | reverse complement strand
TTGGGCGGGTCTGCTGTGGAGGCGTCCATAGGCAGGCGGTTGGAATGGAAGGGGTCGCTGGTTCGCCCAGGCCGGTCCGGTCAGGCTCTGCTGGTGGCGGCGCTGCCCAACATTCCGTGCAGCCGACCGGGGAGGATCTGGGCCGGTTGACGATGTTGGCGGCCCCGGCGGCTGACGGTTGGCGTTGGGCGGCGAGCAAGGTTGTGCTAAAAGCCAACTCAATCGAAAGCCGAGTTGCGTTCGTCAAGTCGGAGCAGTTTTTGCGATGACCGATTTGCAGAGAGACCCGATTGTCAATGCCATACAGAATGGCATTAAGCGCGATATAGAAGTTGCACTCGCCAATGAGCGTTATCGTGCTGCGACAATTCTAATTTACGCTGGAATGGACGCAATGGCATTCCTGAACATGCCAGCCGGTCAGACGGAAGTGAGTCGCGATGACTTCATACGATGGGCTGGAAGATATATTAGGTTTCCTTGCCGAGAGCAACTTACTGGCGCAGATCTATATGGGGCGCGATGTGCAATGCTTCATGCCTACGGCGCAGTATCACGTATGAGTCGGGCCGGGCAATGCCGCATGATAGGCTATATGGATCAATCGGTGCCGGAAGTGCGTTACAACCCTTCGGTTGCTGCTGACCTTGTATTAGTGTCAATACCAGCGCTAAAGGAAGCGTTTTTCAAGGGCATAGATAATTTTCTTGTTGACGCCTTTGCAGATAAAAGCAAGGCTCCAGTCGTCGAAGAACGACTCCAGACATTCATCCATATTTTTCCGGCAAGGCAATCATAAGCGCATTCGCACGCCGCCCAACGCGTGTTGCACCCGACCGCGCTGCGCGCGTGACTCGAGGCGGCGCAGGTAGTTTGCAGGCATCTCACTCGTTCAGGCTCTGGCATCACCCGCGCGGCGGGTGAACACCACCGTTGGGCGGGCTGCCGGAGAGCGGAGATTGGAGACCGGAGACCAGAGATTGGGGACCGGTTGGCGTGGGGCGGTCCGTCGAAGGGCCGTTCACGGGCGGGCGGTTGGAATGGAAGGGGACGCTGGTTCGCCCAGGCTCGTCCGGTCAGGCTCTGCTGGTGGCGGCGCTGCCCAACATTCCGTGCAGCCGACCGGGGAGGATCTGGGCCGGTTGACGGTGTTGGCGGCCCCGGCGGCTGACGGTTAGCGTTGGGCGGATCTGTAGCGGGGGCGTCCACAGGCAGACGGCTGGAATGGTTCGCTGGTTTGTCCAGGCTCGTCCGGTCAGGCTCTGCTGGGGGGGCGCTGCCCAACATTCCGTGCAGCCGACCGGGGAGGATCTGGGCCGGTTGAGAATGTTGGCGGCCCCGGCGGCTGACGGTGGGCGTTGGGCTGCTCTGCCGGAGACCGGAGATTGGAGACCAGAGATTGGAGACCGGTTGGCGTTGGGCGGTCATTCGACGGCCGTTCACGGGCAGGCGGTTGGAATGGTTCGCTGGTTTGCCCAGGCTCGTCCGGTCAGGCTCTGCTGGGGGGGCGCTGCCCAACATTCCGTGCAGCCGACCGGGGAGGATCTGGGCTGATTGACGATGTTGGCGGCCCCGGCGGCTGACGGTTGGCGTTGGGCGGCTCTGCCGGAGACCGGAGACCGGAGATTGGAGACCGGTTGGCGTTGGACGGCCCTTCGACGGGCCGTTCACGGGCAGGCGGTTGGAATGGAAGGGGTCGCTGGTTTGCCCAGGCCCGTCCGGTCAGGCTCTGCTCGGGGGGCCGCTGCCCAACATTCCGTGCAGCCGACCGGGGAGGATCTGGGCCGGTTGACGGTGTTGGCGGCCCCGGCGGCTGACGGTTGGCGTTGGGCTGCTCTGCCGGAGACCAGAGATTGGAGACCGGCTGGTGTGGGGCGGAGCTGCTGCGGGAGCGTCCACGGGCAGGCGGTTGGAATGGAAGAGTTTGCTGGTTTGCCCGGGCCGGTCCGGTCAGGTCGTGTTCGGGGCGCCGCTGCCCAACATTCCGTGCAGCCGACCGGGGAGGATCTGGGCCGGTTGACGGTGTTGGCGGCCCCGGCGGCTGACGGTTGGCGTTGGGCGGATCTGTTGCGGGGGCGTCCACGGGCAGGCGGTTGGAATGAAAGGGTTCGCTGGTTTGCCCGGGCCGGTCCGGTCAGGCTCTGCTGGTGGCACCGCTGCCCAACATTCCGTGCAGCCGACCGGGGAGAATCTGGGCCGGTTGACGATGTTGGCGGCCCCGACGGCTGACGGTTGGCGTTGGGCGGATCTGCTGCGGGGGCGTCCACAGGCAGACGGTTGGAATGGAATGGTTCGCTGGTTTGCCCAGGCCGGTCTTGTCAGGCTCTGCTGGTGGCGGCGCTGCCCAACATTCCGTGCAGCCGACCGGGGAGGATCTGGGCCGGTTGACGATGTTGGCGGCCCCGGCGGCTGACGGTTGGCGTTGGGCGGCTCTGCTGCGGGGGCGTCCACAGGCAGGCGGTTGGAATGGAAGGGTTTGTTGGTTTGCCCAGGCCCGTTCGGTCAGGCTCTGCTGGGGGCGGCGCTGCCCAACATTCCGTGCAGCCGACCGGGGAGGATCTGGGCCGGTTGACGGTGTTGGCGGCCCCGGCGGCTGGGGGTTGGGGTTGGGCGGAGCTTCGGCGGGGGCGTCCATAGGCAGGCGGTTGGAATGGAAGGGTTCGCTGGTTTGCCCAGGCCCGTCCGGTCAGGCTCTGCTGGTGGCACCGCTGCCCAACATTCCGTGCAGCCGACCGGGGAGGATCTGGGCCGGTTGACGGTGTTGGCGGCCCCGGCGGCTGAC
This sequence comes from Candidatus Amarolinea dominans, assembly GCA_016719785.1. Taxonomy (NCBI): domain Bacteria; kingdom Bacillati; phylum Chloroflexota; class Caldilineae; order Caldilineales; family Candidatus Amarolineaceae; genus Candidatus Amarolinea; species Candidatus Amarolinea dominans. Next base: position 64,612 of record JADJYJ010000005.1, on the reverse strand, counting down.
GGTTGGCGTTGGGCGGCTGTTGCTAGGGCCTGTGCTTATCAAGCAAAAGGAGAGAAAATTATGAAAGAGTAGTCCTGTTTACCTTCGTGTTCGTAGTTTTCGGGTCAATCGCGTTTGATGCGTTGCGTCAAGAAGCAAAAATCTTGTTGAATGGAAAGGAGCTGCTCATGAAAACCGCAAAGAAGTTAGGTCTGTTGACACTAGTCATGTTGATCTTTGTGCCAACCTTCGGGTTCCGTAACGTTACCACCAACGCCGTTGCGTTGGGTCCGGCTGCGATTCCATCGTGGCTGGTGGTCTCCCTCTTCTTCTTCCTGCCGCTCTCGGCCTTTATTGCAGAGTTGGCGTCCGCAAACCAAGAGAAAGGCGGCGGGATATACAGTTGGGTTGAATGCAGCCTCGGGGAGAAATGGGCTTTTATCAGCACCTGGTCGTATTTCGTTGCCAATTTGTTTTATCTGCAGTATGTCTTTGCCAGACTGCCCGTCATGGCATCGTGGGCAATCTTCGGGGAGAATAGATTCACTGATGCAAATGCCAACCTGTTGCCGTACATGGGGATGGTCCTATGTGTTCTGCTGACGTTGGTCGCCGCCAGAGGTGTGCGCTCCTTTTCAAAGCTTAGCGATGTGGGAGGCCCGCTCACGATCCTTCTCGTCGTGCTGTTCATCGTGTTCGCCGGTGTCGGACTGTTGCTTGGAACACCGTCTGCGACGGCATTCACGGCTGGGAACGTGATGCCTGATTTTGACATTACCTATTTTGCCACGTTTGCATGGCTGCTCCTCGCTGTCGCAGGCGCTGAGGTCGCTGGAACCTATATCACTGATGTCGACAAGCCGAGCAGGAACTTCCCGCGCGGCGTGATTATTGCGACGTTGTTTGTAGCTGCGGCGTATATTATCGGCTCGCTGGCTGTGAGTCTGGTTGCCTCGCCGGAAGCCCTTACTGAGGCTGGCTTGGCGAATGCCGAATACGTTGTGTATCAGATTCTGGCGGAGAACTTCGGACTCAACGGCGCAATAATGGTCCGTCTGGTTGCCTTTGTTACATTCGTTGCCTCCATAGGCGGTTTTGTTGTATGGATGGAATCGCCGATCAGGGCGATGTTTGCCGACGTGCCGGAGGGCACATTTCCGCGTTTCCTTACCAACAAAGATAAGACAGGCACGTTGAAGAACGCGCTTTGGACGCAAGCCGCGGTTGTGATTGTTCTGATAGCGATTCCGTTGTTCGGGCTGAGTGGCGTTGAATCGTTTTTCGTACTCGTGACCAATATGACAGCCCTGTCGCTAGTGATACCGTATATTATCCTGGTCGCGGCGTATATTGTCTTCAGGCACAAGAAAATGGAAGCGCCGTTTACCATGTTGAAAGCGGATTCGGTCGCATACACTGCGGCCGGCGTCACATTGGCGTTGAGTTTTGCCGCATACCTCGGCGCCGGGTTGGATTATGTCATGGGCTCGGAGAGCACCAGCGAGGCGATAGGCTTGGTGCTCCAGACGTATGCCGGACCGATTGTCCTGATTGCCGTGGGGTACGGATTCACCTGGCTCACAAAGCGGAAGTATCTTGCGACATTAGCAGCGGGCGGAAAATAGCATTTCTTGTTGGCAATATAGTCAGGCACTGGGACCGTTGGATGGGAATGCTCCAGAAGCAGCATCCCATCGAACGGATCCAGTGTCTATGGTCAAACCTGAGAGGTTTCCCAAAACCTTTCAGGTTGATTTTCAAAGGAGCCAACATGACCTATCCACTCACCCGCCACAATGAGACTACGGTAATCTTGCATGGGAAAGAATGATGTACGGGCATGACCACCTTTTTGTTCTTAGTATGTTATTCCTGTAGTATCAAAGGAGAGATACGATGAATGCAATAACACATGAGATTCTTGACACGTTTAGCCAAATTGCGGCGATCCCTCGCTGCTCTGGCAATGAGGCGGCCATCTCGCATTGGCTGCAACAGTGGGCCGGGGATCATGGTTTCGAGTATCAGGCCGACAGCGTGGGGAATGTGGTCATCCGCATTCCGGCGGCTGCAGGATATGAACAGGCTCCAATTGTGGTTATTCAAGGGCATACCGACATGGTTGGGCAGAAGACGCCCGAGTCGAAACATGATTTCAAGACCGACCCGATTCGACTCGTCCATGACGGGGACTGGCTGAAAGCCGATCAGACCACGCTGGGCGCTGACAATGGCATCGGAGTTGCCATGGGATTGGTTCTGGCAAAGGATCCAAACCTGGCGCACCCGCCGCTGGAATTACTGTTTACAGTGGATGAAGAGGTCGGGATGAGCGGAGCAAGCGCCCTGGGGCCGGAGTTTGTGCGGGGTCGAATCTTGCTGAATATTGATTCCGAAGAGGAAGGCATGTTCACCGTTGGCTGCGCCGGTGGCAGAACTACGACCATCACGCTGCCGCTCACGTTTGCTTCGCTTCCGGAGCCTGTAAAACCCTTTACATTAAGTGCAACAGGCATGAGGGGAGGTCATTCCGGAGATGACATTCGAAAATACAGAGCGAATGCCAATAAAATTGTGGCGCGCGCCCTGAACTGGATCCGAGCGTCCTACGAGATCAGATTGATTGCGTTCAAAGGCGGTTCCATCGCAAATGCCATCACGCGCGAAGCCGAAGCCACGTTCGCGGTTGATCCGAAATATGTTCCGGCGATACAAGCGCAAATGGCTGACTATGAATGCATTGTCCGACAAGAGTATCCTGACGATCCCGATGTGACGATACGTCTGACTGAAGCGGCTTCCGATTTTACAGGCTATGCAACGGCGGCCTTCGACTATTTCGCCAAAGAACGACTTCGAACCGGATTAAGCCAGCAGAACACAGATACCATCATCAACCTCTTGTGCGCGCTTCCGCATGGAGTGGCTCGCATGTCACCGGCTATCGAAGGGCTTGTGGAAACGTCGAACAATCTTGCCATTGTCGAAATCCGCAATAGCCTGCTAAATGTTTTGAGCAGTCAACGTAGTTCCGCGAGATCGCGGCTCGACGAACTCACGGCCCGGATCGAAGCGTTGGCTCTGCTTGCTGGGGCTTCTGTCAATAGCAGTGCCGCGTATCCGGGCTGGAATCCGAATATGGCGTCGCCATTGTTAGCCCGCTGTCAGGAAACCTATCGCAAGCTTTTCGGAATAGAGCCTGGAGTCGAATCGTGTCACGCCGGGCTTGAATGTGGGATTATCGGGTCAAAATACGAGGGCATGGATATGATTTCGTTTGGTCCCACGATTAGAGATTGCCATTCGCCGGATGAGCGCGCGCATATCCCCTCAATTTCTCGGGTGTGGGATTTTCTTGTGAACCTGTTAGCGTCGTATCAATAGACGCATCACGAAAAGTAGTGTGGGTCCACCACTCTAGGAAATTAATAGGGTTTCGTTTTTTAGCAATGTATCGTGTAAAATCCGAAAATGCCCAACAAAGCATGCACCCGACGCTGGGGAGTCTGGCGCGATTCCAAGCCTTTTTCTACGCCTTATCCTTTTTCCAGTCGGACGGCGTTCCGCCGCCCGCCCCAGCGCGGGTAACGCAAACCGTTGGGCGGCTCTGCTGCGGGGGCGTCCACGGGCAGGCGGTTGGAATGGAAGGGGTTGCTGGTTTGCCCAGGTCCGTCCTGTCAGGCTCCGCTGGCGGCGGGGGCAGATCATGTTTCTGCTGCGGGCGTCGCTGCCCAACATTCCGTGCAGCCGACCGGGGAGGATCTGGGCTGATTGACGACGTTGGCGGCCCCGGCGGCTGACGGTTGGCGTTGGGCGGAGCTGCTGCGGGAGCGTCCACAGGCAGGCGGTTGGAATGGTTCACTGGTTTTCCCAGGCTCGTCCGGTCAGGCCGTGCTCGGGGCGGCGCTGCCCAACATTCCGTGCAGCCGACCGGGGAGGATCTGGGCCGGTTGACGGTGTTGGCGGCCCCGGCGGCTGACGGTTGGCGTTGGGGCCGTCCCATGTAATTCGCGCCCTTCACAAGCACATTCTTTCCAGCAACGCGCGTCGCGTCACCCCCGATTTGACAAACACGAGAATCGGACGTATCTTCTATGTAGATACTAAAACAAGGAGAAACGTATGGAAACTCGTGTACAGCGTTGGGGTAACAGTCTCGCCGTGCGGATTCCCAAACCGCTGGCTGATGAAGTCGGACTGACAGACAACTCGCCTGTGCAGCTTTCGCTGCACGATCGTCAGTTGGTAATCGTGCCGGTGCTCAAACCCGCTTTCAGCCTGGAAGCGCTCCTGACCCAAGTTACCGACTTCAACCGCCACAGTGAAATCTCCACTGGCCCAGCCGTGGGGGGTGAAGCGTGGTAGCAGCATCAACGTATGTGCCACGCCGTGGCGATATTGTGTGGCTCACTTTCACTCCTCAGGCCGGCCATGAGCAAGCGGGGCGACGTCCGGCGGTAGTGTTGTCGCCGCTTTCCTATAATGCCAAAGTTGGCTTGGCGCTCTTGTGTCCGATTACCAGCGCCATCAAGGGGTATCCTTTCGAGGTGAGTCTGCCGCAGAGCCTCCCCGTCAGTGGCGTGATCTTGGCGGATCAAGTCAAGAGTCTGGATTGGCAAGCCCGCGACGTGGCGTTTATTTGCGCTTTGCCACCGGTCGTCACGCGTGAAATTCTGCAAAAAGTCGGTCTGCTGTTGGCGGAGTAGCTCTGCCGCTCGTCTTGTGGGGCACGCAGTTGGTCGTCAACACAGTTCGCCGTTTCAGGCGGCGTTCGTTGTTTGGCGGGTCTGGCGCTTGGGCCTGGCCTAACACTGCTTGCACCTGACGCCGCAGCGGCGGCGGTTGTGTGCGTGACGCGAGATTCGGACGCTGCGGCGCAGGTGAAGCGTGCCGTTGGGCGCTGGGCATTACCATCATCATCTACTGAAATTTCGGAGACCTAATGGATATTCTTGATAGATTGCTTGGTCACGATACTTGGACAACTCGCCAACTTCTTTTAGCGTCCCAGTCATTACCTGATGATTTGCTAGATAAAGAATTTGATATTGACCACAAGTCGCTTCGCGAAACTTTCATCCACGTTATTGAAAACATGGAAATTTGGACAGATTTACTTTATGAGCGAGCCGTTCAGGACAAAACTGGAAATACGATTCCAGAATTACTTGAACGTTTGAGCATCGTTAGTCGAGATTTTGCCAATTTAGCGCGTAATATTGTGCGAGAAGAACGTTACGATGATTGTTTTATCGATACTCTCGACAACCCACCTATGAAAAAGACCTTTGGTGGTGCAATTGGTCATGTAATCACTCACAATATGCATCATCGTGCCCAAATTATGTTTTTGATGGAAAAAGCAGGACTGAAGAATCATATTGAAGGAGATTTATTGAGTTGGGAAAGTAATAGTTTCGGCTGGCGTTAATGCCACAAATTAATCTCATGGGAGATTACGTTCCATACCCAGCCAAGTTTTGTGTAAAAAAAATCGCGCCCAACAAAGCGAGCACCCGACGTGTGGGATTCTGCGGCATTTTCAAGCATTTTTCGGGCTTCGGTATATCCAAAACGCCGCCCAACCCGGGTGTCAAGCCGACTGGCGCTCCGCGCCGACCAACCGTGCCGCCGCCGTGTAGTTTCTGGTAGTTCAAGCGAGTCGCCCTAGCGAAGTACGCGCCAGCGGCTTACACCTATCGTTGGGCGGGTCTGCCGGAGAGCGGAGAACTCTCGCCTTCCACACACCTGATCTCTGATCTCTGTCCTGAGACCGGAGACCAGAGATTGGAGACCGGTTGGCGTTGGGCGGTCCTGCGACGGCCGTTCACGGGCGGGCGGTTGGAATGGAAGGGGTCGCTGGTTCGGCCATGCTCGTTCGGTCAGGTCGTGCTTGGGGGGCCGCTGCCCAACATTCCGTGCAGCCGACCGGGGAGGATCTGGGCCGGTTGACGATGTTGGCAGCCCCGGCGGCTGACGGTTGGCGTTGGGCGGCTTCGCTGAATGCTGAATGCTGAATGCTGAATGAGGAAGTAGGAAGGGGTCGCTGGTTCGGCCAGGCTCGTCCGGTCAAGTGGTGCTTGGGGTGGCGCTGCCCAACATTCCGTGCAGCCGACCGGGGAGGATCTGGGCCGATTGACGATGTTGACGGCCCCGGCGGCTGACGGTTGGCGTTGGGGGCTGGGTGGGGGAGCAGGGGGGCTGATTTCGGCGAGATCCATCCACCGGGTTCCGCTTGCGGCGCTGGGTCAGGGTCGCCGGTTTCGTTCCTGCCCTGGGTCGCCTCCCAACAACCGCTTCCAGCCGACCGGGGGTGATCTCGACTCGTTTGGGACGTGGATTGCCCCCGGCGGCTGACGCTTGGCCGTTACGGCGCACGGGAAGGAAGCCATCGGGAGTTCCTCGGCCCGCTGGGGCGTTGGCGGGCAGGCGGCGCAGTCTGCCCGCTCGACGTTGGCGGGTCAGCGCGGTGAGGACGTTGGCGGGCCCGTGCGCCATAACAAGCCGTTGCAGTTGAGCGGCGGACAAGCTGGGCTCGTGGGTAACGTCACGGACGCCGCCAACTGAACTCTACCGTTACGGCGCACGGGAAGGAAGCCATCGGGAGTTCCTCGGCCCGCTGGGGCGTTGGCGGGCAGGCGGCGCAGTCTGCCCGCTCGACGTTGGCGGGTCAGCGCGGTGAGGACGTTGGCGGGCCCGTGCGCCATAACAAGCCGTTGCAGTTGAGCGGCGGACAAGCTGGGCTCGTCGGGAACGTCACGGACGCCGCCAACTGAACTCTACCGTTGGGCGGCTCTGCTGCGGGGCGTCCACAGGCAGGCGGTTGGAATGGTTCGCTGGTTCGCCCAGGCCGGTCCGGTCAGGCTCTGCTGGGGGGGCCGCTGCCCAACATTCCGTACACCGACCGGGGAGGATCTGGGCCGGTTGACGATGTTGGCGGCCCCGGCGGCTGACGGTTGGCGTTGGGCGGTGCAGCAGAGCGTCCACGGGCAGGCGGTTGGAATGGAAGGGGACGCTGGTTCGCCCAGGCCCGTCCTGTCAGGCTCTGTTGAGGGCGCCGCTGCCCAACATTCCGTGCAGCCGACCGGGGAGGATCTGGGGTGGTTGACGATGTTGGCGGCCCCGGCGGCTGACGGTTGGCGTTGGGCGGAGCTGCTGCGGGGCGTCCACAGGCAGACGGCTGGAATGGTTCGCTGGTTTGTCCAGGCTCGTCCGGTCAGGCTCTGCTGGGGGGGCGCTGCCCAACATTCCGTGCAGCCGACCGGGGAGGATCTGGGCCGGTTGAGAATGTTGGCGGCCCCGGCGGCTGACGGTTAGCGTTGGGCAGTCACCATGAAATCATCATGAAATCATCTTGCATAATTTTCGATTTAGATGGAACACTTGTTGACAGCGAATATTTATGCAATCAGGCATTCCTTGATCTTTTACCAGAGTTGAACGAATCGGTTGGAACATTGACGCAACGTTATCGTGGTCAAAACTTAGCCTAATTTTGCTGATATCGAACAACGCCTTAAACATAACCTGCCAAAACAATTTGAAATAGATTATCGGCAGCATGTTTCCGAACTTTTCTCTAGCCAACTTAAGCCTATGCCAAACGTCATTGAAATGCTTAATTCTATTAGATTTCCAATATGCATTGCATCCAGTGCCCCAACGAAAAAAATTCGTCAAGCTCTTCAAGTAAGCGGTTTATCTATTTACTTTGATAATCATATTTTTAGTTCATATGAAGTTGGCTCATGGAAGCCAGAACCCTTACTCTTTCAACACGCCGCAAGTACAATGGGCTTCGCTCCTGCGCAGTGTGTTGTAGTTGATGACAGCAACATAGGAATTGAAGCTGCTTGCGCCGCAAAAATGTTCGCCTTGCAATATCGACCAAACGAAGATTGCCCTACGTTTCCTGGCGCAATTACATTTAGCGATATGTCAGAGATACCAAAATTAATGGATAAGTTTGGGTAAAATATCCACCAATATATATGCACCAATGAAAGTAAATAATACAGTACCAAATTCAAGACCGTCTTGCAAAACCTGCCCAACAAAGGTGCACCCGACGCTGGGGATTCTGCGCACATCCCAAGCAGTTTCACACGCCTTAGCATTTTCCCAGTTGGACGGCTTCGCCGTCCCCGCCCCAGCGCAGGTAACGCAAACCGTTGGGCTGCTCTGCCGGAGACCAGAGATTGGAGACCGGCTGGTGTGGGGCGGTCCTTTGACGGCCGTCCATGGACAGGCGGTTGGAATGGAAGGGGTCGCAGGTTTGCCCAGGCTCGTTCGGTCAGGCTCTGTTGGTGGCGGCGTTGCTCAACATTCCGTGCAGCCGACCGGGGAGGATCTGGGCCGGTTGACGATGTTGGCGGCCCCGGCGGCTGACGGTTGGCGTTGGGCGGCTCTGCCGGAGAGCGGAGATTGGAGACCGGTTGGCGTTGGGCGGTCCTGCGACGGCCGTTCACGGGCAGGCGGTTGGAATGGAAGGGGTCGCTGGTTCGGCCAGGCTCGTCCGGTCAGATCGTGTTCGGGGGGGCCGCTGCCCAACATTCCGTGCAGCCGACCGGGGAGGATCTGGGCCGATTGACGATGTTGACGGCCCCGGCGGCTGACGGTTGGCGTTAGGCGCAGCAAACCATCAGCATGGGGCAACTGATAGAATGAGGGATGGCTTGCTCCTGGCGCGGAAACGCACGCCCTCGTCAAAACTAATCAACCAATGGAGTGAACTCGTTCAACGTGATGGATATGAGCGCATCCGACCTTTCACCGGAAGTTCTCGAAAGAGTTGACCAAGCGCGAGCTGCGCGCGAAGCCGTGCGCGCCGAAGACCCTCAGTTCTTCGCCGCCATCTCAACCATGATCTTCAAGGCTGACCCGATCGGCATCAACTTCACGATAAACACCGATGAGTATGACCCCGAAGCAGGCACGGTGATTCCGCGACTCAGCGCATGTCAAACGGCTGATGATGTGACTGCGGTGCTCTATGAGGAATTTACGAAGTGGTTTGAGGCTGAAATCGCTGGCAAGCGCGCCGATTACGTTGAACTGGCCCAAAATCTCTGGACTCTCAGCCAAGAGCGAGCGGCGAACCGACCTGACACCCAATCCAGCAGATAATCGGCAAAGGCGGTGTGTGTGGTAGCGATCGGCAGTTCGTTCCGTTTGGCAGTTCGCAGCGCAGCAGTGCGGCCACGGTTCGCCGTCATGGGCGGCGCTTGTCGTTTTGCGGGTTTGGTTGTCAAGCGACAATTAGATTTACACATCAGCGACAATTAGAATTACCCATTTTGAATGGTTAGTTTCGAATTGCCTCAACCTGGCCAGGCTGAGCCTGACCCATTTCCTGTGATTGGCGGCGGGCGGCTGCTTCCGCTCGCATACTGGTCATTTCGGACCCGAACTCGATGATCCGGCTGTGATGAACCACGCGGTCGATCGCCGCGGCCGTGGTCAAGGGATCTTTGAAGATTTGATCCCACTGTGAAAACACGAGATTGGAGGTGATCACTACGCTGCGGCGCTCATAACGCTCAGCCAGAAAAGTGAATAACACTTCCATTTCTTCCCGGCTCTGCTGAACATAGCCGATGTCATCGAGGATGACCACCTGAAAGCGATCGAGCCGTTTCAGTTCCGGTTCCAGTGCATAGTCCCGTTTGGCTCGCAGTAAGCCGTCGACCAGTTTATAGGTCGGAGTGAACCAGACGCTGTAATCGTGGTGAATCCATTCGTAAGCCAACGCGGCGGCCAAATGTGTTTTCCCAGTCCCGGGTTGGCCAAAAATCAATATGTTTTCTGCCTCCTTGATGAAACCGCCCTCGATCAGGCCAGCTAATTGGCGGCGCAAGCGTAAAGGCAGCCGGGACTGCTCAAACCGGGCCAGGGTTTTGTCGGGTGGTAGGTGAGCCTCACGTAGCAAGCGCTCAACCCGACGCTGCTGGCGACCGGCTGTTTCCTGCTCTAACAGATAGAGCAGGAAACTCTCGAGAGACCAGTCCTGCTGCTGGGCCAGGCTCAGGGCTTCCGGTACGGCCTCGGCGATGCTGGGCAGCCGCAGGCGTTTGCAGTGTTGCGCAATTGGTTCAAGCACTGTCATCGTTCACCTCCCTGAGTAGGGCATCGTACTGGGCCAGATTGACTGATGATGTCGCCAACTGGGGTATCGCTGGTGATGGAGACTTGATCAAGCGTTCAACGTCGGTGTCATCCCAGGTTTCTGGACTCTCCAGCAAACGTTTCAGTGCGGCTTCCACGTCACTTTCAGGGTGTGCGCCGCCCAATGCACGATGCGTAGGTAGATCAGGTCGGCTTTGCGCGGTGAGTGCCACTGGTTCAAGATTTCCCAGGCTTGCCGGAAAACAACGGTCGGAAACAAGGCTTCCCGGTAACGGTAATCCCGAAAGCCGCCGGGTTTGCGTAGCAGGCTATCCACTAAGTGCCGATAGTTCAGTTGATACTGATTTTGGCCCACAAGGCGGGGCATCTTTGCCATCAGGTTTCGCCGGAAGTAGACTTCCAGGTGCCACTCATGGATGTGAACGATGACCATTTGGCTAAATCAGGCTGGTCGGTACGGAGTAGGCATTGTGCTGCACCCGGATCATGCTACCCCGGCCGACTCTCACCCGGCATTCTTGATACGATTCCAGCGGAGGTACCGTCAGTGGCTTCATCACCGCTAATTCCTCGGCCAGGCGCTCCCGCCGACGTTCGTTGCGCCGGGTCATCACCTGAGCGATGAAGTGCTCATAATCTGTCACGGAGGCAAAATCCGAGCTGCTGCGCAGTAGCAGATGCTGGCGCAACGCCTGCTTGAGCGCACCGTTGGCCGCTTCGATGTCACCGTTCTCTTCGGGGCTGCCGACATGGATGGTCCGCGGCTGCATCCCATAATGCTTCAAGAGAGCCAGGTAAGCCAGATTATACTCCCGGCCCAACTCATCGCTGGCGCTCAGTGAGTGGGTAACCGCCGACGAATTGTCGGTCTGATGGTACACCGGCACCGCGCCCAAGTTGAACAGGGTCACCTGCAAGGCGCGCTGGTACGCCAATAGTGATTCCGATTGTGCCACCACCCCCATTCCCAGTTGGAGTAGGGTAACACGCTGTGAATCAGCACATGCTTGAAGGACTCACCGGCAATTGTCGCCCCTAACTCCGTTAGCCAGGTGCCATCCGTCTGCAGAATTTCGCCTGGTCGGTGGACCTGCGCCAAAACAGCGATCTGGGCCAGGTGTATCGCCCGCCACTCGGCTATCCGCCGTTGTAGGGTTCGCAACTGGCCTTCCTGATACTTATCTGGCTGCTGTTCGCACAACCACTCGAAAAGCGTTTTGGCTTCCAGTTCTGGAGCAGCTGCTAACATCTGCTCTACCTTCGGCCAATAGTCACTAAACGGGTCGTCTCGCGTGCGATATGCCCGTGGTTGCTGCACTTCACTGGGAAGTTGTTCCAGCTCCTCATACTTAGCAACCGTTTTTCGACTTTAATGTTCGCTTTGACGGCCGATTGTTCTTGGGTACGGCCTTTCGTTCGTTCACGCATTGCTAGCCTCACTTGAGCATCGGTACAAGTCATCTTATCCTCCCTCTCCTTCATGATCAGAGGAAGTTTACCTGACCTGCCTGCTGCTTCCTAGTGGGCAGTTCTAATTGTCGTCAATGAGTAATTATAGTTGTCGTTGAACATTTGGTGCTTGGGCCTGGCCTAACACCACGTCCACCTGACGCCTGCGGCGGTGGGAGCGTGGGTCGCGAGCGTAATCTGGCCGCAGGCGCAGGTGACGTTTTTCGTTGGGCGGCTCTGCCGAAGACCGGAGATTGGAGACTGGTTGGCGTTGGGCGGAGCTTTGACGGCCGTTCACGGGCAGGCGGTTGGAATGGAAGGGGTCGCTGGTTCGCCCAGGTTCGTCCGGTCAGGCTCTGCTCGGGGTGCCGCTGCCCAACATTCCGTACACCGACCGGGGAGGATCTGGGCCGGTTGACGATGTTGGCGGCCCCGGCGGCTGACGGTTGGCGTTGGGCGGAGCTGCGGGAGACCGGAGATTGGAGACCGGAGATTGGAGACCGGTTGGTGTGGGGCGGCCCTGCGACGGCCGTCCACAGGCAGGCGGTTGGAATGGAAGGGGTCGCCGGTTTGCCCAGGCTGGTCTGGCCACGTGGTGCTCGGTGGGCCGTTGCCCAACAATAGATCTAGTTGACCGGGAGTGAGCTCGGTTTCGCATTCGACGTTGACTGTCCCGGGTAACTGACGTAGGGCGTTAGGTATTTACCAACAAAACCAATAACACGTTCGAAGGAGATCAACTAATATGAGCAATCAAGGAAGTCAGGGAAGTAATTCGGTGAATGTCACCGTGAATGTTGCTGGCACACCAACCATCATTGTGCGCAATCAGCCTGGTTGTTTGGTTCAACTTTTGTACTTTGTCTTTATTGGCTGGTGGCTTGGGGCGCTTGCCATCTCACTTGCTTACCTACTGTTTCTGACAATTCTTGGCATTCCCTTGGGTGTCATGATCATAAATAAGATCCCATACTTGATGGCATTGCGTCAGACCGATCCAGTTATTTCATATGCAGGAAGTGCTGCGGCTCAGCATAATTTCATCATCCGTGCATTGTGGTTCTTGCTGATAGGATTTTGGCTAACTGCCTTTTGGCTTTCTCTAGCGTATATTTTTGCCTGTACGATTATCGGAATGCCAATCGGCTTTTGGATGTTTGATAAAGCTCCCGCTTTGCTCACTCTTCGTCGCAACTGATTTTTACCTATCTTGCGGTTCGCAGTTTGTCTCGTGATGGTGCGTGCCCAACACGGTTTGCAGTTGACGCCGAAGCAGCCGACGTGTTTTCAGCGCAGATGCGTGCGGCGCAACTGAAACTTGGCGTTAGGCGTCGCAGGCCCCCTCGCCGCTACTCAAAGGATCGCCATGTCGTCACTCGAAGCGCGCAACATCTCAGTCGTCCTGAAGTACTTTGACGGGTGCAATAGCGGAGACCTGGATGAACTTCTCAGTACGCTTGACCCTGAAGTCATTCACTACTTCTTGCCTGAGCGGTTCAAGCCGATACAAGGCGCTCAGCACTTGGCGAAGTACTGGCGAAAGTTCAAAGTCCTGCTCAATCCCACCTGGAAGATCGATCACATCATTGCTCAAGGCAACGAAGTCGTCAGTGAGTGGAGTTGCCTGTGGACTCCCGAAGGAACTGACTTGCGTCTACTGATGCGGGGCAGTGAGTGGTACGCAATGCGCGAAGACCGTATTTCCGAGGTTCGAGCGTACTTTGGCTACAGCGACACGTCCAACACTGAACTCGCCGGCTTTCCATATGGAGTACGCGGTTACCTTCTATGAGCTGCCGAACAGCGACGCCTAACCCTTCGCTCCAGCCGACGTGCTACGGCCTGCGGCCTTCGCACGCGGCTGAGCTCAAACGTTGGGCGGCTCATCATGTAGTAGTAAGTAACATTAAGGAATCGAAACGATGAATGCACAAAATCCGAGTTTTTTTAAATCTGTTTGGTTTACCGCGTTGCTATGGCTCATCGCCAACATCTTGAGTTTCGGGCTTGTTGGGGCTATGTTCCACAACTTTCCTCTCGCATCCGCTTTTCCTCCCGATGTTTTCCGGCTCGGCGGCTTCCGTACAGAGGCTGCCATCGCTGGCTTTTTCTTCGGATTTATCCCGGCGCTATTGATTGGGATTTTACAAAGTTTAATTTTGAGCCACCGACTTTCGGTCTCGCGCTGGTGGATTATCTCGTCTTCAATAGGGGTGGGGCTAATGCATTTTTTGGCAGACGGATTTGAAAACGCCCGAGATCTGTCGGTAAGCGTTATTTTGGGCGGCTTGGCTGTAGGCATTTTTCAATGGCAACTCTTGCGCCTCCACTCTTGGGCAGTTTGGCTCATCCCTATCAACGCGCTCACTTGGTATGTGGGTTGGCTGATTGGCATAGCCATCCTAAGCAACTTAGGGTTGCTGAACATTGCATGGAGACCGGGGCTTGATGGTCAAACACATGGCGTTCTCGGTCTCAGCGTGGGGCTCGTGTTTGGGCTAAGTAGTGGCGTGTTGTGGGTGCGACAACATTTGAATAAATAGCATCTCCTTCTGTTCATATAGAACATCTTTCGGAATATGGTCAAAGCAGTAGCACATCTTGCAATCTGCTCTCTCATCAAGCATTTGCCATCATCTAAACTTCCGCCGCCCAACCCGGGTGTCAAGCCGACTGGCACTCCGCGCCGACCAGCCGTGCCGCTATCGCGTAGTTTCTACTACTTCAAGCGAGTCGCCCTAGCGAAGTACGCGCCAACCGCTTATGCCTATCGTTGGGCGGCCGGGTTCAATATTTCGGAGGTCAAAGTGCTTGATTGGCAACTCATGTTTTACGATGCGCTCATTTATGGCCTGGTATTGTCTCTCGTCCTCACCATTCTCACCGCCATCAGCGGAACCATCGCTCTCGACATGTTCGTCGACAAGTATCCGCCTGATATCAAGGAAAAGTATGGACCCATGTCTCCGCGGGCTGCCCGCCTGCGTCCCCTCATCGCGGCCCTATTATTCATAACCATTTTCGTCATCCCCATTATTGGTCTTTTCGCTTTGCAGGCTCAGGTCGATTCTGTCCCCTTTTTGCCCGCTTTAGCGTTCTCAGGTATTGCACTGCTCACATTCAACACATTCGATCTAATTATCCTCGACTGGCTTTTCTTCTGCACGATCCAGCCGCGTTCAATGGTTCTCCCCGGTACCGAAGGCATGACGGCCTATCGCGACTATCGCTTCCACTTCGTTGGATTTCTAAAAGGCCTGGGGTTTACTGCGTTCGGCAGTTTGCTCATAGCAGCTTTCTGGGTCATCCTGCAATGGGTTATCACATTGTTTTCCTCGGCCGCCTAACACAGCGTGCAGCTGACGTGTGGGATTCTGCGCGTTTTTCAAGCATTTTTCTGGCTTCGAGTTTTTCCTACATCTCAGGCAGAATCCACACCCGCCCACACGCAGCTAACGCAAACCGTTGGGCGGCTGCGATAGGCAACATACTGATAGAATCGGAAGGATATGGAAGTTTAACTGATTACTGGTAGATATTCTTATTTCTAAAGGAGACTGCTATGCAAATTGGAATTCTGGGTACTGGTATCGTTGGTCAAACATTAGGTCTCAAACTTGTTCAACTTGGTCATTCTGTTATGATAGGCACTCGCGATCCTTCTAATCTCGACGAGCCTAAGGGGCGGGGTCCTGATGCACACGCTTTGCGTGACTGGCTTACTTTAACGGAATCACGGGCTAGTGTTGTTACGTTTCGTGATGCGGCAGCCTACGGGGAACTTGTCATCAATGCTCTCAGCGGTATGGTGAGCCTAGATGTACTTCAGGCTGTAGGAAAAGAGAATCTAGATGGCAAAACACTTATGGATGTTTCCAACCCCATTGATTTTAGTCGCGGTTTTCCACTAACCTTATTTGTCAAAGATACTGATTCACTCGGCGAAATCATCCAAAGATCATTCCCAAATGCGCGAGTTGTCAAAACTCTAAATGCCATGACAGCAGCACTAATGGTAAACCCTAAGTTGGTAGGAAATGGCGACCATACTGTGTTTCTATCTGGAAATGATATAAAAGCGAAAATGCAAGTAGCTGAATTGCTACATGAGTTTGGTTGGGATGACATTCTGGACTTAGGTGATATTTCCACAGCAAGAGGCACAGAGATGATGTTGTCGATTGGACATGCAGTTATGCAAGCTCTTAGCCCAGCAGAGATTGCTTTTAAGGTGGTTCGTTAGTCCAAACCGCCGCCCACCGATACATGTAGTGGCAAGTTCAAGTTCAAAAGCGTCTTGCAAAATGCGCCCAACACCGCGTGCACCGGACAAGTGCGGGCATTCGCCCACACTTTCGGGGAAGCGGCCCCAAGAGGCGGATTCGGCGTCTGGTGGTTTTGTCCGCCAAATCCCGCCCTTGCCGGTAACGCCTGCCGTTGGGCTGCTGCTGGGGCTCGCCGCGGCACCACGCTCGCCGTCGCAAAGTCAGGCCCGTGGGTCGTCTTCGTGGGCGGGGTGCCGCGGGGTTTCGTGGGCGGGGCCGCCCAACCTCAGTTCCACCTGACGCCTGCGGCGGCGAGATCAGGGATGACGAGAAGCGCCTTGCCGCAGGCGCAGGTGAACATCGCCGTTGGGCTGCTCTGCCGGAGACCGGAGATTGGAGACCGGAGATTGGATACCGGTTGGCGTTGGGCGGTCATTCGACGGCCGTTCGCGGGCAGGCGGTTGGAAGGGAAGGGGTCGCTGGTTTGCCCAGGTCGGTCGGGTCAGGCTCTGCTGGTGGCGCCGCTGCCCAACATTCCGTGCAGCCGACCAGGGAGGATCTGGGCCGGTTGACGATGTTGGCGGCCCCGGCGGCTGACGGTTGGCGTTGGGCAACCCAAAGCAAAAAGCAAAATCATCTTTGATTCGCAAGTTTCGTTTTATCGTTGAGTTTAGAAAATCAAATTCAGTTTTTTTGTGGCGGCGTTTTTTCAAGTTCTTGGCTTTTTCGTTTGTCAGCATTTTCTTCGTCAGCAAAAATTCAGGTTTATTTTTACAGGTTTCCGAAATCGGCTGGTTTTCCTTCGCCAGCATTTTTGTTCAAGTTTGGTTTTGATTGGTCAAGTTGGTTTCTTTTACAATACCTTCGCCAGCTAGGGCGAGTTGGGGGTAGGTTGAGCGACATGAATGCGGCCCAAGGCGGCTAGTTTACTGAAGATGCGGGCCAATAAAACTGGCTCGGGCTTTTCGGGAAGCATTTTAATGGTCTCGGTCACATATTTGGCACCGCGATAGTGCGCTTTAAGGTCTAGGACGCTGCAATCTGGGTCTGTGTCGTGGAGATTGCGCAGTAAGCCCTGGGAGAAGTTGACCATGAACAAAGAGAGGTTGGCGGCATTGGTGACGGCGGTTTCGGAGACATTCATGAAGTCCTCCAGGCCCCAATACTGTTTAGCGTCCCTGAAGTTGAACTCGATTTGGAATCTCAGACAATAATAGTCAACCAGTTTGTCGTAGGCGAGCGTGAGATCGCTGCTGAACAGGGTGACATGGGCGTAGGCTTGCGTTTGCAGATGAGTTTTCAGGATAACCACGACATTAAGCGGCTGGCTAAACTCTCTATGCAGGCATCGAATATGGTACATGCGAGTTTCGATCTGGCCGTCAACGGTCGTTTGTTTTAGGTACTCGACTGGCAAGTTCTGGTAATCCAGCTTGTCGCCGTATTTGCGGTGCGGCCCACGCCCTTTGTAGGGGCCAGTATAAGGTAAGTACAAGGCCGAGTCGGAGCGCAGCTTAGAAATCAGATGTAACTTGCACTGCTGCACCATGTGCAGGGCAAAACGGTTACCAAAATGCCCGTCCAGGGCCAGATAGGTCAGAGGGATCAATTTGCCCATAAGTTTGAGTTGAGCTTCCAGCATGGCTTGGATGCGAAGCAGTTCCGGCGACAGGGTGATTTCGGTTGCCGCTTTGTTCTTACTGCCTTTGGGGCGGCCCGGCTTGCGCGGCTCAGCCGGTTTGGGCGTCTGCTTAGCGACTGTCTTGGCACGGTTAGCCGCTTTTTCTTCCTCGCTGCGCACGACTTGCTCGATCCGCAGCTGAGATGAGCGGCGTTTTTTGGTGTTGACCAGTGCCAAACTGAAAAAGGCCAGGCCGGGAATCACACGGCCGAATACCCCCGCAAAAAAACGATCCAGCCCGTGGGTGTGGTGCCCCGCTTTGCTCACCACCACCTCGTCGCCAACCATGATGTAGACATCG
Source organism: Candidatus Amarolinea dominans (assembly GCA_016719785.1). Classification (NCBI taxonomy): domain Bacteria; kingdom Bacillati; phylum Chloroflexota; class Caldilineae; order Caldilineales; family Candidatus Amarolineaceae; genus Candidatus Amarolinea; species Candidatus Amarolinea dominans. Next base: position 46,812 of record JADJYJ010000005.1, on the reverse strand, counting down.
TCTGGCCGATATAGATGCTGGCGGAAAAACGCCCAAAACAACGTCGCCCACGGCACTACCGTGTAGAAAAAACGCTGTACCGTGCGATAACTGCCCCCTTCACCGGCCCAGCGAGATGCCAAGCATGGTCACCCGCCCTGTCATGGTAACACTGCCGCAATGATGCGGCTGAGTTGGCGCAGCGTCGTCGCCGTCACTAATGATTCGATACACTCTAAACGTGCTACAATATCAGGCATGGGCTTTCGCTAGTCCTTGTGTTGTGATTTTCGTAAACTATCAACAACAACTTTACTACGAAAGCCCGTTTAGTTCACATTTGACTTACCCCCATTTTGGCGAAGGTATTGTTTTAGCAAAGTCGTTTTTTCGTCTGGCAAAGTTTCTAAAATCGGCTTATCTGTTTTCTGCAAAAGTTCTGGTCAGTTGAGTTTGTAAAATTTTATTGGTTTCGTTGGCGTTGTCGTTTTTTGGTTGTGTTGGTTTTCCCAAAATTTTCGTTGTGGTTTGTTTAGCAAAGTCTTTTTTCAGCAAGCGTTTTATAAGTCACAGTTTTTTTGGTTCTGGTAAAAATCAAAGTTGCGTGTAAAATTCAATCAAGTTAACGGTGTTGTCTTTTTTTTCGCCAGCGTTCTGGTAAGCAGGTTGCCCAACAAAGCGTGCAGTGGACGGGTGGGATTCTGCGGCATTTTCAAGCATTTTTCTGGCTTCGAGTTTTTTCTCATCTTCGGAGTGAATCTCGTCCCGCCCACAAACCACTAACGCAAACCGTTGGGCGGCTGGCTGAGAATTTTTATAATAGAAGGATACATTTTATGGATGATTACTTGAATTCAAATCGGCAACTGTGGAATAAGTGGACACCTTTACATGAACAGTCACTCGCTTATAAGGTGGCAGAATTCAAATCTGGCGGTAGCACACTCCGACCAGTAGAGCATAATGAACTGAAAAATGTTGCAGGCAAGACATTGCTCCATTTGCAATGTCACTTTGGACTTGACACTCTCTCTTGGGCGCGTGAAGGTGCTGATGTAGTTGGGGTAGATTTATCCGATGAATCTATTAACTTGGCACGCTCTTTGAGTTCTGAACTTGACATCCCCGCTACTTTTATCTGTTCTGAACTGCTAGACTTGCCCAATGTACTTACAAGACAATTCGACATCGTCTTTACTTCGTATGGAGTGCTAAATTGGCTCAGCGACTTAAAAGGCTGGGCAGATGTCATTGCCCACTTTCTCAAGCCAGACGGCATATTTTATATTGTCGAATTTCATCCCTTCTCCAATATATTTGACTCAGATTCACCTGAACTTAAAGTAGCAAACGAATATTTCTTCTCAGAAGAACCTTTCCGTTTCGAAATGCAAGGCTCTTATGCCGCCGAAACTAATGAGACAGTTTATGGTTACAACTGGAAACACAGTCTCAGTGATATTTTCAATGCACTCATTGGCGCAGGGTTACAAATAGAATCTTTCAATGAATTTCCTTTTACATTGCGTGAAAGAATTTCTGGCATGGTACAAGGCGAAGATGGCTTATGGCGATTGACGAAACAAAATGGAATGGTCCCCCTTTTGTTTTCGCTCCAAGCGCGAAAGGCAAACTGAAAAACCTGTAATAAAATTGCCCCAAGAATCGCCGCCCAACAAAGCGTGCACCTGACGTGTGGGATTCTGCGGCATTTTCGAGCATTTTTCTGGCTTCGAGTTTTTCCTGCTCCCAAACAGAATCCACGCCCGCCCACACGCAGGTAACGCAAACCGTTGGGCGGCTCTGCCGCTAGATGAGTCGCGTTTGCCCAACTTATGCTGGTGGAGATTCATTGATGGTCAAGACGACACCCAAGGCGCGTAACGTTTTTTTCGTCCTCTTGGGCGTTGCGGCACTTGTACTCAAGAGGCATTACTCTGGACCTTTTGTGGAGATTATCCACAGCTACAGTGGCAACGTCTCGGCCTCGTTCGCTGTATACTTTGTGGTTAGGATTTTGACCTCTGGCTGGAGGTATGGAAGGTCAGTAACCGCCGGCATTGCTCTTCTGGTCGTAGAATTTTTTGAGGTTACGAATGGATTCGGTGTAATGACAAACGTGTACGATTCAGTCGACTTTGTGGCCAATGCAGTGGGGGTAGTGCTTGCACTGGCGCTTGACACTCTGGTAGGGTCAAGATGGCGGAACGAACTAGACCGAGGTTCACAATAACGCTGTCTGAGGGTGGTGCTGGTGTTGGAGTAGGAAGACGCAATTTCAGACGCTACACAGTGCCGCCTAACACTGCATACTCAGAAACGGTCCAAGGCGCGGGCGGCAAGGGGTGTCGAAGTGACTGAAGAAGGTGCGCAAAAGGCGTAGATCGCGGGCTGCGGCGGCAAAAAGAGGGCGTGTTCGAACAAAAACAGGTGTTTTGTGGGCGCGCAGAGATGAACCGTGCTGGATGGAACGCAGTTCAAGGGACAGGCCAGGTAGGCTTGATCGGTCTCGTGTCAGGCCGCTTGCGGGGTGAGTGAAAAGCCAAGCTGGGCGGCTTTGCGTTGCAGGTTCTTCACTTCACGCGCACGGAACTGTTCGTAGACGCCGGTGGATTCCATAGCGACTGTGCCGATCTGGCAGCGATCCTCCTTGTTGATTGACATAGTAACGATAGATTGGACAGGCGAGCCCGGTCACAGGTAAAATATAGTAGCTTACTCATCGGGGTTCGGCATCTGTGTGGTATACACAGGCGCCTACCACCAGTGTGGGATTCACTCGTGACCGAGAATCAGGGTGCAGCGCGGATTCTTGCATACCAATGAGTGTTACGATTGTAGCTTCTCGCCTGACCATGGTCATTATACACGATGTCCCGTTTCTGCCGTAGGGATTGTGATGAACAAGGGGGGGGCAGCCGACCGCCCCAGCTGCGCCGGTTGAGCGTTACGGCTGACCATTGTCACTTGTGTTGGTGGACGGCGACTGACGCCGAGGGCGTTGGGCGGCTCCTTGCAAAAGAGAAACTGTGTTAAGCATGAACAAAATCATGAAATACCTTAACCTCACATTTAGCGATAAGCAACCGATTAGGAGATAATATAATGAAAAATAATTCTGCAATACCTTCTGTCCCACAAGCAACCCCCGAAGACATCCAAGCTATCACCGAAGCCAGTCGCGATTACGCTGAAGGCTGGTTCACTGCTAATGCAGAACAAATGCGGCGCAGTTTGCATCCTCAACTTGTGAAACGTACAATTTGGCACGACCTGCAAACGGGTACCTGGCAACCAAGTAATTCTCACGATGCTGAGTCAATGGTTGGTATTACTCGTGATGGAGGCGGCAGTGCCTTGCCAGAGTCTGAGAAAGCATTTGAAATCGTAGTTCTTGATGTCTTCCGTGATATTGCAACCGTAAAAGTTTACTCATATCCATACATGGATTATCTCCATCTCGTCAAGATCAATGATCGCTGGTCTATCTTAAACTGTCTATATGAAGTGCGGGTTGGAGAGCAAATATTTGCATAGTTATTGAATGTGATGAAGGCGTCAGCCAATAACCCTTGATAAGACCAAAAGACCGCCCAACAAAGCATGCACCTGATGCTGGGGAGTCTGCGCCATTTTCAAGCATTTTTTTACGCTGGTAGTTTTTTCTGTTTGGACGGCGCTCCGCCGCGCACCCCAGCGCAGGTAACGCAAACCGTTGGGCGCGATGCTCCTTACACGAGTCGAGAAGGTGAGATAAGGATCTGAATTAAATGAACAGCAAAACAATCATCAGTATCACGGTTCTTATATTGGGCATGGCCAGTCTCACGAGTGCTTGCTTCCCTGGCCAGATTTCAACGCCCTCAACGCCCACTCTCAAACCAACAGCACCCTTTACCGCTATTCCAACAAACACCCCTGCCCCCTCGCCAACACCAACTAAGGCAGCAGCGGTTGAACTTGTTCAAAGCATTACGGCAGGCCCTGACCCGCTCCGCCTGCCCACAGATCTTGCTTTCGATGGGCAAGGAAACTTCTATGTAATAGACAGCTACAACCAGCGCATTGTCAAATTCGACCCGGACGGCAATTTCCTCACCACATGGGGCAATGAAGGAACAGAGGCAGGCCAATTCGACTTCCTGGATGGCGTAGATGGGTACGGAGGTGTGGCCGCCGATTCCCAGGGAAATGTTTACGTCGCGGATACCTTGAACTACCGCATACAGAAGTTCACCAGTGACGGTCAGTTCCTCAACCAATGGGGGAGTCATGGCACGGAGGATGGGCAATTCCTGTACCCTGAGGGGTTGCTCATCGATGCGCAGGGAAATCTTTACGTCGGCGACGAAGAACGATCGGATATTCAGAAATTCGACAACACAGGCCAGTTCCTGCTCAAATGGGGCAGTAGTGGCCAGGCTGATGGGCAGTTCGCTTATCCAACTCATCTGGCTATGGATGGGGATGGTAAGATCTATGTCGCGGACAACCGCAACGACCGTATTCAGAAGTTCGATAACGAAGGTCATTTTCTACTCAAGTGGGGCGGACCCGGCATAGGTGATGGGGAGTTCAGCCGTCCATACGGCGTGGCAGTGGACCCGAACGGCAATGTATATGTGACAGAATACAAGGGCGACCGTATTCAGAAATTCGATCCGGAGGGACACTTTATACTGAAGTGGGGTGACAGCGGCGATGGCGAGTTGGAATTGCGTGAGCCGAGTAACCTCCAGGTTCGCCCAGACGGAAGGATTTACGTTGTTGATTATCTTAACAATCGTATCCAGGTATTTCGGGAGACAGCACCTTAGCCTGTTTTCGACATAGAACAGATGTTTCCATACAACAGCTTGTGGTCATTGGCAAATCGAACACAACCTGTAGGAACAGTCCTGTTTTCGCTTAAACGTTCTACGCGACGGCTTGTGGCAAGTGCCTGACGACCTACTACCCATTGGGGTGTCGAAAACAGGCTTAGCAATGAGCCGTTATTGAGAATTGATCCTACGCGCCCAACCCCCGGTTCCAGCGGGTGCGCTTCGCGCCTGCGGCGCTCGCGTCCCTTCGGCCTGGCGGCCTCAGCGCCGCTGAACCGGAACGTTGGGCTACTTGGACATCAGCAAAACATATTCCCATTCTCCCCAACAAGTGGTATACTCCAAGCATGAAGATCTATCTCGATACGTGCAGCCTGCAACGCCCACTCGACAACAAGACTCAACTTCGCGTCTTACTTGAGTCTGAAGCCGTTCTGGGGATCTTGGCGTTGCGTGACTAGGAGAGCATTGAGTTGCTGTCCTCGGAAGCGTTGGTGTTCGAGATCGAACGGAACCCGAACTTGACCCGTCAGGAATATGCTTTGGAAGCTCTGGCGAAAGCTGCATCGTTTGTGATCTTGGAACCTGATGTCGAAGCGCGCGCCAGAGAGCTGAATCGTCTGGGGTTCAAACCGCTGGATGCGCTGCATCTGGCCTCAGCCGAGGCGGGTCAAGCTGACTTTCTCTGTACGTGTGATGACCGCTTTCTCAAATGCGCCAGAAGAGTCAAGGGGTTGAAGACGAAAGTTGTTTCGCCAATTGAGTTGATAGGAGAGCTTGAACGATGGTAGTACAGACAAAGCCGCTGGCCGAAGTGACCCAAACCGCACTGCACGTGCTGTGTCGGGAAATTGGCCTGGCCGACACGATGCGCTTTGTCGGCCAGTTTACCATAGGTTATGGTGATTACACGGCTGAGCGCGATGAGTTGTTCAGTGGTGTGACTTTGGACGATATGATTGCAGGAATCAAGGAACGGCGATACCAGACAGCGACTCAGTCACAGCCAGGCGGATGAAGCCAATCTCATGCACCAGCCACACATGTCAGGGTTCGGGGCAAGCGGGCCTAACACCGCGTGCAGCCGACCGCCGACAGTCGCCGCGGCGGACGGTTCGGTAGAGACGGCGACGGCTAACGGTTGGCGTTGGGCGGAGCCCCGGCCGGGGCGTCCATGGGCAGGCGGTTGGAATGGCTCGCTGGTTTGCTCAGGCCCGCTCGGTCTGGTGGTGCTTGGGGGGCCGCTGCCCAACATTCCGTACACCGACCGGGGAGGATCTGGGCTGATTGACGATATTGGCGGCCCCGGCGGCTGACGGTTGGCGTTGGGCCGGCACGAGGGCCGCTGACTCACTTCAATAAACTCACAGAATCAGGAGACTTCATGAAAACGCTCATCGCAGAGTTCATCAGCCTCGACGGTGTCGTACAAGCTCCAGGGGGAGCTAGCGAGGACACCGACGGCGGCTTCAGTCATGGCGGATGGTCAATGAAATACTTTGACCCGGCGATTATGGGCGGCATGTACGCCGAACTCGCTGCAAAGAGTGACGCGCTCTTGCAAGGACGCCGTACCTATCAGGTCTCGGCCGCTGCATGGCCCAGTCGCTCAGGAGATCCATTCACCGATTGGATCAATCGCGTCCAGAAGTACGTGGTTTCCGATACGCTCACCGAGAAAGATGCGACATGGAACCCCACCACGATCATTCGTGGCGCCGACTTCTTGAGGACGGTGTCTGAACTACGCGCGCGGCCGGGCGGCTACATCTACGTGTATGGTAGCGCGACCATGGTCCGATCGTTGCTCGCCGCTGATCTTGTTGATGAGTTGCTGCTCACGATCGAACCGATCGTTCTCGGGGGCGGAAAAACGATCTTCGCTGAGAACGGAAAGACACTACCCTTCGCGCTGGAGTCGACAGCCAAAGCCAGCACGGGCGCGCAGGTTTGCCGATATGTGCGCGCACAGTAACCCATTTTGCGCCGGCTAACCCATCGCTCCACCGGACGCTGCAGGTACAGCGCCTGATCTCGTGCTTCCGTGACCAAGGAGCCCATCGTGTCGCCATTCTCTTCGCCCGCCCAGGACCTCATGCCCTTCTTTCGCCCCCGTGGGGTGGCGGTGGTGGGCGCCAGCCGCAACCCGGCCAAGCTCAGCTACGCCGTGCTCCGCAACCTGGCCACGGGCGCACACCGCTTCCCCGGCCCGGTCTACCCCATCAACCCGCAGGCCAACGAAATCCTCGGCCTGCCCTGTTACCCCAGCCTGGCCGCCGCGCCCGACCCGCTTGATCTGGCGGTGCTGGTCATCCCCGCCGCCGCGGTGCTTGCGGCCGTCGAAGCCTGCGGTCAACGCGGCATCAAGGCCATCGTCCTCATCTCCGGCGGCTTCCGCGAGACAGGCCCGCAGGGCGCCGCGCACGAGGAAGATGTGGTGGCCCTGGCGCGGCGCTACGGCATGCGCCTGGTCGGCCCCAACGGCATCGGCATCATGGACACGCACACCCCGCTCAACACCACCTTCGTCAAGGACATGCCGCCCTCCGGCCACATCGCCTTCTTGTCCCAATCGGGCGCGCTCTGCGGCGGCATCATTGACTGGGCCATTCGGCGCGGCATCGCCTTCAGCCGCCTGCTCAGTATCGGCAATCAGGCCGATGTCAGCGAAACCGAGTGGCTGTCCTTCCTGGCCGCGGACGACAACAGCCAGGTTATCGCCCTCTACCTGGAAGATATCAAGGGCGGCCCTGCCTTCGTGCATGCCCTCCGTGCGGCCGCGGCCGTCAAGCCGGTGTTGGCGCTCAAGGCCGGCCGCACCGCCAGCGGACAGGCTGCCACCGCCTCGCACACGGGTGCGCTGGCCGGCGCGCATGTGGCTTTTCACGCCGCCTGTCTGCAGACCGGCGTCATCGAGGCGCCCACCATTCAAGCCCTGTTCCATGGTGCGCTGGCGTTGACTTACCAACCGCTCCCGGCCGGCAACCGCTTTGCCATCCTCACCAACGCCGGCGGCCCGGCCGCGCTGGCCGCAGATGAACTGGAAGCCGCGGGCCTGCACCTGGCGCGCACCGGCCCCGCCGCGCAGCTTGCCTTGCGCCAGGCCGTTGGCCCCGAAGCCCAGGTGGCCGGCCCGGTGGATCTGCTCGGCGGCGCGGAGGCGGCAGACTATCGCCGCGCCCTGGAGGTGATGCTCGCCGACCCGGACTGCGATGGCGTGCTCGTGATCCTGGTGCCGCAGGCCCTGGTGGATGCCGTGGCCGTGGTCGAGGCCATCGCCGCGTCCGCCGCCGCGCAGCCGGGCAAACCACTGCTCGCCTGCCTGATGGGCGCTGCCAGCCTGGACGCGGCCAATCGAGCCGCGCACGCCGCGCGCATCCCGGCCTATGTCTTCCCCGACCAGACCGTGTCCGCGGCCGGCGTGCTTTGGCAACGCGCGGCTTGGCTGGCGCGCCCACCTGCAACGCAACCCACCGGATTGCGCGTAGTCACCGCCGACGAGGCTGCCCTCCGACGCCTGGCATTCCAGGCGGCGACGGCGGGCGGTCAGCAGGTTCTCGATGCGGCCGCCAGTGAAGCGCTGCTGGCCGCGTATGGCCTGGCCGTGGCGGCCACCGGCCTGGCAACTACGACCGACGAGGCGGCGCAGATGGCGCAGGCGATCGGTTTTCCGGTGGCGCTCAAGCTGATCAGCCCAGACATCCTGCACAAGACCGATGTGGGCGGCGTACTCCTGGACGTGCGCGACGCGGCTGCCGCCCGCGCCGGCTTCGAGGCGCTCATCGCCCGTGCGCGCGCCAGCCAGCCCCGCGCGCACGTGCGCGGCGTCCTCATCCAAAAGATGCTGATCGGCGGGCAGGAGGTCATCATCGGCGTGCAGCGTGACCCCACCTTCGGCCCGCTCGTCATGTTCGGCCTGGGCGGCATCTACGTCGAAGCGCTGGCCGACGTCAGCTTTCGCCTGGCGCCCCTCACGCAGCAGGACGCCGAGGAGATGATCGCCGAGGTACGCGGCGCGCGCCTGCTCGACGGCCTGCGCGGTCAGCCGCCGGCCGACCGCGCCGCGCTGGTGGATGCCCTGCTGCGCGTCGGGCAGATGGCCGTGGATCATCCGCAGATCAGCGAACTGGACATCAACCCGCTGCTGGTCATGCCCGCCGGTCAGGGCGCCATCGCCGTGGACGCGCGCATCATCCTGGCTTGAGCTTACCAACCTCATCTTGATGCAGCACGGCTTCGCGCCGGTCATCATCCAGCTCGAAGCCCGCGGCGACTACCTGCTGGCGTTGGAAGGAGCAGACGCCGGCGACCTGGCCGACTTCGTGGCGTTGATCGGCCAGGCGCCCATCCGCTCGCTGTAATTGACCCTTGCCGCGGCCCGCGGCGAGCCGCTAGAGGAGCCGGGCGGCCTGGAGCGCCGGGTTCAACGCCTGCAGGAACAACTATGCATCCTTTCTACTTGACCCCCACTGCGCTCAGCGATTTCTCTCTGCTCATCTTCATCGGCTTTGTGATCGCTTACCTGGGACTGCTGCTGCGCCGCGCCCGGCAGCATGGCGAAAAAGCGGTGACGATGGGCTTTCTCCTGGGGGCCTTTGCGGGAATGGCGGGCGCCATCCTGTGCATCTTCTTGGAGGAAACCCTCTATCCCCACGCCGGCCAGCTCGTCTTGCCCCTGCAAACCGTCTTCCTGACCGCCGGACTGGTCTGCCTGCTGCAATTCGCCTATCGCTTTCCGGCCGCCTTCCCCGCGGAGAAGCGGGAGATGCGCGTGGCCTTCTGGCTCTCCCTGCTCTATCCGCTGGGGGAGCTGGGATTTGCCATCTACCGCTACGTCATGCTGGCACAGGGCGCCATCCGCTATCGCCCGGGGTGGACGCTCATCTTCTTCATCGTCTGGATCGCGTGGGTGGCGCTGCGCAAGGTCGCCCTGACCGACCTCCGGCCGGCCCCTTATTGGCGCAAATTCTGGCAACCCAGGGAGGCGCTGGCGCGGCGCGCGCGCAACACCGCACTGATCGGGCTGCTCCTGCTTCTCATCATGGGGATCAGTCTATTACGAGACAATGCCCCTTTTTCCGAATATGTCGCTTTCGCGCTCATCTCAGTGGGGATTCTGGCCACCGTGCTGATTTTCATCCTTTATTACCTGCAGGCGCTGCCGGAGCAGACCTCGTTCATCGTCAAACTAGCGGCGGTTTCTCTGGCGAGCCTGATGGCGCTCACCGGAGCGATGGGCTATTTGCTCACTCAACCCTTCACCCAATCCTACCACAATCCGAACAGCGACCTGACGGGCAAGACCCTGCGCTTTAGCCCGAACGCGCGGGGCGGATACACCACCAACTGGGTTGCCTACCGCTTCGAGCCTGCGTGGGATGAATCGTTGCCCGAAGAATACAACCATGCGGCGATCGGCTTCGCCTTTCCCTTTTTCGGCAAGAATTGGTCCGAATTCTATGTCATGCGCAATTCAGTCGTCTCTTTTGGCCGGGAGGCATTCCTGCTAGATTCGTTGTTTCAATACGGCCGCGTCCCGGCCATTTTCCTGCTGGGGCTGGATCTGGACCCGCCGGCCGCCAACGAAGTCGGGGGTCTCTACATTCACCGCGCGCCCCAAAAAACGACCGTCACCTGGCTGAATCTGCCTGAATCCCGCACTGAAACGCACCGAAATACCCTGCAGTTGACCCTTTACCCGGATGGCGTCTTCGAGACAAGCTTCGTGGCCCTTGACGACCCTGTCCCGTTCGACATGCGCGTTCCCTGGCATTCCTATCGGCTGCTCGGCGCGCTGCCGGGGAACGGCAACACCCGGCTGGCCTATTTTCAGCTTGCCCAGGATTTGCCCTACGCCGGGAACGCGGACGGCGCGGCTGCAGCATTCCATCTCGAATTCCGCCGCACCCTGCACACCTTTCTACTACCCTATTTCTACGTAATCCTGCTCAGCACGGCCGTGCTGCTTCTGACCATCCCCTTCTATTTTCGCGCCGTCCTGGTGCGGCCGCTGGACAATCTATTGGTGGGCCTGCGAAAAGTGGATGCCGGACAGTTGGATGTGACCATCCCAGTGCTGGCGCGCGACGAGTTTGGCTATGTGACCGAATCCTTCAACAAAATGACCGGCGAACTCCGCGCCCTGGTCCGGGATCTGGATGGGCGGGTGGCCGAGCGGACGATCGCGTTGGCCGACGCCCGTGCCTATCTCGACAACATCCTGCGCAGCGCCACGGACTACGCCATCATTACCACCGACCGGGAGCTGCGCATCACCTTTTTCAACCATCGGGCCGAGGCGATGTACGGCATCCGTGAGGCCGACGCCCTGGGCCAACCCATCGCCCACATCTGCGCCCAGGAGCGGGACGCGGCCCGCTTCGAGGCGGGGCTGCGCCGGGTGGAAAATCACGGCGCACGAATACGTGATGGCGCTGGCCGGCCCCAACGGCCTCCGCCAGATCGCCTCCCGCATCGCCGGCATCTACGACAGCGCCGGCCATCTGCTGGGCTATGCCCGCTTCAGCCGGGACGTCACAGAGCGCATGATCACCGAGGCCCGGCTGCTCAGCCAGCAGCGCTCGATCGCGGTGCTGGAGGAGCGGGCGCAGATCGGCCGGGATCTCCACGACCACCTGGGGCAGATCTTTGGCTTTCTCAGCCTGCAAAGCCAAACCGCCGCCGCCCTCCTGGCCGCGGGCAAGGAAGAGGCCGGCCTCATCGCCCTGGAACAGTTGGGCGAAGTGGCCCAAGAAGGCCACAACCAGGTCCGGGAGTTCATCCTGGGCATGCGCAGCAGCCTGGCTGCGGCGCCCCAGGACTTCTGGGGCAATCTGCAAGCCTACGCCGTCCGTCTGCGCCAGCTCTACCAGATGGAGGTGACGCTGGATCTGCCGCCCCAGCCCGGTCTGCTGCTGCCGCCGGACAAGGAGCTGCACCTGCTGCGCATCATCCAGGAGAGCCTGACCAACGTCCGGCGGCACAGCGGCGTGGAGCAGGCCCGGATCAGCTTCCGCCAGGAGGGGGCGCGGATGCGCGTGACCATCGCCGACGCGGGGCGGGGCTTCGACGCCCGGGCGCTTCTCCCCGACACGGCCCGGCCGCTCTCCGACCTGGGTCAGCCCGCGGGACCGTCCACTGCGGACGCGGGACATTTCGGCTTGGCGGGCATGGCCGAGCGCGCCGCGGCCCTGGGCGGCGACCTGCAAATCCGCAGCCGGCCGGGGGAGGGCACGGCCATCGAAATCAGCTTCCCGGTGGGGCGGGAGGGAATCGGGGAGCTGGCTGGCCCCCTCAAAGACCTGCGGGTGCTGCTGGTGGACGACCAACCCATCTTTTTGGAGGGTCTCCACAATCTGCTGACCGCCTATGGCCTGCACGTGGTGGGCATGGCTCATGACGGTCTGGAGGCCCAAGCCCTGGCCCGCAGCGCCCGCCCGGACGTGATCGTGATGGACATCCACATGCCGGTCTGCGACGGCATCGAGGCCACCATCACCGTTACCACCACCGCATACGAACAAAACACCAACGGCCAATGCTCCCTGCGGGAAGCCATCATTAATGCCAACGACGATAGCCAATCCGGTTCGACGGACTGCACCGCCGGCAGCGGGGCCGACGTCATCGAACTGGCTTCCAGTGCAAACTACATACTGGATACCATTGACAACTCCGCCAACAACAGGGGCGGCAACGGCCTGCCCGTTATCACCAGCCAGATCACCATCAACGGCAATGGTTCCACCATCAAACGCAGCAGTGATGCGAACACACCTGCGTTCCGCATCTTCTATTTGTACACTGCCGACAATCTGACGCTCAACAACTTGTCCACTGGCGCCAATCTGACGCTCAACAACATCACCATCTCGAATGGGCATCCTTCCACCAATTGGGATGGCGGCGGCATTAGGGTACAGAGCGGTATTTTGAATATTGCCAACAGTACCCTCTCTGACAACATCGCTGACGGAACCTACGACGCTCACGGCGGCGCCATCAAGATGCAATCCGGCACCGAAGTGACTATCACCAACAGCACCATTACTAACAACAGTGCTTTTAGCAGTGGTGGGGGGATCCTTAACAGCGGCGGCACGTTGAACATTGTTCACAGCACTATTTATGGCAATCGCGTGCTGGCCGCCGAGCCACACGGGGCATCAGAACCGCGGCACACAAATAGAACACGACCCGCCCCGCCGAAACAAACCCGTCTTTACCAGTAGGGTTATAACCTGATTCAAACGGCACGCTTTACCAATGGTCAATGTACCAGGCGCACAATTGCCCCCCCGCCCCCCCCAACACCCACACCACCGACAGGTCCCCGCCCCGGCCAGGGCGCCAGCGTCCTCACAAATGCGGGGGGCGCCGAGCAGACCGGTAGACACGACGTGCACGGCCCGTCATCCATCCCGCGTTGATTTATGGCTCCGCCCTTCGGCGGTGTCTACATCTGAGGGTGGCGCGGCAGCATGGCGATGACCTGGCTGGTGACAGTGTGACGATCAGCGGCGACGCGACGACCCTCCATGTGACGTTCAACGGCAGCAGCTACGCCTACCCGACGGCTATGGACGGCCCTGGCCGCGGGGCAAGATGCTGGGGGAAAACACGGGGCGCGGGGACACGATCAACGGCGGCAATGGCAACGACCTGCTCGATGGCGATGCCGGGGACGATGTCATCTACGGTAAGGCCGGCAGCGACACCATGAACGGCGGCGCTGACAATGACACCCTGTATGGCGGCACGGAAGGCGGGGCGAACGACGACATTATGAATGGCAATGATGGCGATGACACCCTTTATGGACAGGCCGGCAACGACACTCTTAGTGGCGGCGCGGGCAATGACACGCTGCTGGGCGACGTTGGCAATGACACCCTTGATGGCGGGATCGGCGCGGACGTACTCACTGGAGACGCGGGCAACGACATCCTCTACGCGGGGGGCGGCTGCGGCGGCGACGGCGCGCTGGACACGGTCAAGGGGGGCAATGGCGCCGATACTGCGTACGACGTGCTGAGCGGACCAGATACGCTTCACACTGTCGAGAGTGTGATCTGTTAGCGACACAGCGTCGAAGTCAGCGTTGGGGCGATCAACCCAGCGCCTGCGGAGCCGGTCACCCCCGACCGGCTCTGTTCTTTTGCATCATCGTTTCTGCTCCGCTGGCTCGATGGCATCGAGGACCGGCCCCCTTGCGTAAACTGGCTTGATCGAGGCCGCTGCGTCCTGGCGCCTTTGCGCTCCAATGCTCAACACCACCTTCGTCAAAGACATGCGGCCCCGCGGCCACATCGCGTTCCTCTCCCAATCGGGCGCACTCTGCGGCGGCATCATTGACTGGGCCATCAGCCGCGGCATCGGCTTCTGCCGCCTGCTCAGCGCAATTGACCCTGGCCGCGGCCCGCGGCGAGCCGCTGGAGGAGCCGGGCGGCCTGGAGCGCCGGGTTCAACGCCTGCAGGAACAACTGGTCAGCTACACCACCCCCGCCGCAAGTTAGCGAGCCGGCCTCCGCGGCGCCGCCGGTTTGGACGCTCACCGCTCCTGCGTTACAATTCCCATCATGCCAACACACCCAATCCATCCCGCTCGCCGTCTGTGGCCTGTGCTGCTTCTTCTCTTGTTGGCCCTGGCGCTGCGCCTTCACCGCCTGGCCGCGCCCAGCCTCTGGTACGATGAAGGCGTGACCGCGGCCATCAGCCAGCGCAATCTGGCCGATCTGGCGCGCTGGACCGCCGACGACATCCAGCCGCCGCTCTACTACGTCCTGGTCGCCGGTTGGACGCGGCTGGCCGGCGCCAGCGAATGGGCCCTGCGCTTCCCCTCCGTGGCCGCCGGCCTGCTCACCCTCCCCCTGCTCCTGGCCCTGCAGCGCCGCCTCTGGCGGTTTGCCTCGGGCCAGGCGATTGAAATCGCATCTAAAGGGCGTACCGCCAGGCGTCCACCTACGCGGACGCGGCGTGGGTCGGCGCAGGCCGACCTTGCGGCGGAACGCCCGTTCGCCCCGAATTCATTCGGCGGCGCTGCGCGGACGCGGCGCCGGTCGGCGCAGGCCGACCTTGCGGCGGAACGCCCGTTCGCCCCGAATTCATTCGGCGGGCGTCTCGCCCCGAATTCATTCGGCTTCGCGCTGCCGTTGCTCCTCCTGACCGTTCTTTCGCCGCCCTGGCTTTACTACGCGCAAGAGGCGCGCAACTACACCCTGCTCACCGGCCTGGGCGTTCTGATCGCCTACCTCTTGCTGCGGCTGCTCATGACCGGCGCTGCGCACGCGCGGCGTTGGTTGTGGCTGACGGCCGTGCTCACCGCCGCGGCCGCGCTCTACACCCACTACTTCGCCCTTTTTCTCCTCCTGGCCCTGGGAATTTTCTATCTGCTGGCGCTTTGGCTGCGCTCTGCTGCCGATTGGCGCCAACGCCTGCTTGAGGCTGGGCTGGCGACCGTTGCCGTTCTACTGCTCTACATCCCCTGGCTCCCCTTCCTGCTCAACCGCTACCAGGTAGACGCCAGCTACTGGCAAGGCCCGCTGAAGATCGGTGAAGCCCTACGCCATCTCGCCATCGCCCTCACCCTGGGCGCGCCGGAGATGATGCTGGAAACGACCGCGGTTGCCTGGCTGCCCGCGTGGGGCTTGATCCTGGCTGCCGCGCTGCTCGGCCTGGGCTTGCTCCTTGTTCGCCAGGTCGCAGATCGCCGCCGCGCCGGCCTGGCTCTCATCTTCTTGCTCCTCTACCTGCTCCTGCCGGTCGTTCCTGATTCTGCTCCTCGCCCTGCGCACACCCAAGTTCAACCCCCGCTACCTCCTGCTGGTGACGCCCGCGTTCTACCTGCTGTTGGGCAGCGGGCTAAGCGGTTTGTGGACCTGGCGCAGCGGGCGCGGTCGGCCGTTGGCGGGGCTTCTGCTTGGCCTCGCGCTGCTGCTCTCCATCCAATCCGTAAACAACTGGTTCTCCGACCCTGCTTTCGCTAAGGCCGATTGGCGCGGCGCGGCTCACTATGCAGTTTCGCATAGTCAAGATGATGAAACCATCATTCTGGTGAGCGGTCATGCCTTTCCGGTTTGGAATTACTATGCCCCGTTGCGGCCGCCGCTGCGCCTGCCGTCCTTCGATGTGCTGGATGTGAACCAGGTGCTTGGTTACGACGCGGCAACGACGTTACAGGCGCAGGTCGCCGGGCGGTCGGGGGCCTGGCTGGTTAGCTGGCAGGACAACGTGGTGGATCCGGTTGGCTTTGTGGCCGATCAACTGGCGCGGGCGGGGACCGAGCTGCCGGTTCCGGCTCAGTTCGCGCAGATCGGCCTGCGCCATTTTTCCCTGCCGCCGGACGCGGTGTTCAGCGCCGCGCCGCCGCTGACCGTGCCCAGCGATCTGACCTTTGGCGGCCAGGTGAAGCTGCTGGGGTGGAGCCAGCCCGCGGCGGCCGGCGTGCCGACTTCGACGCTGCGCCTGGAATGGCAGGCCCTGCAGCCGCTCAGCGCGGACCTCAAGCTGGCCGCGGAGATCGTGGATGACCAGGGCCAGGTGTGGGGGCAAATAGCCGACCGGCGCCTGTCAGTGTACGATTTTCCCACCAACCGCTGGCGGCCAGGCGCACCGGTATTTGCCGTCGTGCCCCTGCAGATGTGGGCGGGTACACCGGCTGGCGTCTACGACGTACGTCTGCGCGTCTATGCCGAGGGTCAGCCCGCCAGCCTGGAGGTGCTGGACGCTCGTGGCGTTTCGCAGGGCGCCGGGGTGCGCCTGACCGCTGTGCAGATACCGGCGCTGGTCAGGCAAGGACTGGCCGGTCCACCCGCGCCGGCCGCTGCTGTGACCCTGCCCGCGGCGCAGCGCCTGGCGCCTGACCTGACCCTCAGCCGCGGCTGGCTGGCGCCGGCGGCCGCGGAGCCTGGATCTCGCCTGGCGCTGGCGCTCTGGTGGCAGGTGGGGGAGATGGCGCCCGCGGCCAATTATCGCCTGCACCTGGAGTGGCAGGCCGCGGACGGAACTGCGCTGCCCGGCCCAATCCTGGCCCTGGCGTCTGACTGGGCGCCGTCTGCCTGGCCGGCGCAGGCGCAGGTGTTGACCCTGGCCGCGCCGTCGCTGCCCATCAGCGCCACGGCCGGCGCCTGGACCCTGCACCTCGCGCTGAGCGGGGCGGATGGGACGTCAGCCGGAGTCGCGGCCATCTTACCGTTGACCGTGCTGAGCAGCACGCGGCGCTTCGATCCGCCGCCGCTGGAGATCGCCATCGGCGCGGACTTCAACGGCGTGCTGCGCCTGCTGGGCGCCAATCTGGCCCCGCGGCCTGACCGACCGGGGCAGACCTGGCGCGTCACCCTGGCCTGGCAGGCGCTGATCTCTCCGGCGACCGATCTGGGCAGTTTCGTGCAGTTGTGGGATGAGGATGGGCAGATGCGCAGCCAGGTCAATCTGGCGCCGGGCGACCGTCCCACCCGCGCGTGGCTGCCGGGCGAGGTGGCCGTCACGACCTATGATCTTGATCTGCCGGCTGATTTGGCGCCAGGGGTCTATCGCCTCATGGCCGGGCTATACGATCCTGAGCGGGCAGGCTTGCCGCGGCTGTACATTCAGCCCGGCGGCGCGGATGTGATCGAGGTGGATCGCATCTCGCTCTCACGGTGAAGCGCGGGGCAAGGACGCCCTTTGGGTCTTGGCGTTGACGAATTCAACGCAAGGGCGCGGAGGAGTCGTTCTTACGGGCGGGAATTGTTCTTGATGGGCAACGGGGCGCTGGCGGAGTAGGTGCGGCGCAGGCGGCGCAGTTCGATTTCATGCCAGAACAGCGACATGGCGGCCATGAGCATGAAGCCGGCGGCCGCGCCTACCAGCCAGGGCTGCAGCCAGGGCAAGCGGTTGAAACGGACGGCCAGCGTCCACAACACAGTCAGGGCTGTTTGCTGTTTGGCTAGTTTGAGTAGGGCCGCGGATACGGTTAGCACGCGCAGGGGCGAATCTGCGCGCCGGGCCGGGCGCAGGCGGTTGAGCAGATGCAAGATCACCAGGTGCAGCCGCGTCACGATGATGCCGCTGCTGAGGGCATAAAAGAGGAAGGCATCTTCCGCGCCGCGCACCATGCTGCCAATTAGTGCCAACATGACGATGACGCCCAGCGCCGCGGCCATGAACGGCCCATAAAACCAACGTTGATTGGTCACGGCCGACCGCAGCCAGGGGTTGAGTTCGTACACAGCGCCGGCCCGCAGCGCCGGCTGCGCCGCCCACAGGGTCAGCCAGTAATCGGCCAGCATCATTGCGCCGGCGGCAATGGCGCAAAGGAGCCAGTAGGGGGCCAAACCGACCTGATCCACGGGTGTGTTCATAGGATTCCTCTCACAACTATACCGGCGGTTGAAACCGCTGCAACCATTGCCAAGTCGGCCTGCGCCGACTGGCTGATCCCCGCCCGTGATGAGCGCATTCGACTGGCGCTCAATGTTGCGCCAGGGCTGCTTCGGCCGCGGCACGCATGACAGCCACCGGGGCCGGCCTGCCAGTCCAGCGGGTGAGGGCGGCGGCGCCCTGCTGCACCAGCATGCCCAGACCGTCAATCACGCGTGCGCCGCCCACCTGGGCATGGCGCAGGAAGGTGGTCAGGCGGGGTCTGTAAACCAGGTCATACACGATCTGGTCAGGCCGCAGCGCCAAGGCCTGATCCCAGGGCATCGCATCCTCATCCGGCCACATGCCCACCGAGGTGGTGTTGACGATCAGCCCCGCGCCCGCGGCCGCGGGGGCCAGGGCCTCGGGGAAGCGCGCACAGGATACAGACGCCGCCGGGTAATGATAAGTGACGATTGCGGCAATGGTTTCGGCGTGCGCCAGCGTGCGGTTGACGATGGTCACGGCTGCGCCGGCCGCCACAAGGGCAAAGACCACGGCCCGCGCCGCGCCACCTCCGCCAATTACCAACACCTGCTGCCCGATCACTTGGACCCCGTGCGCCAGCAAATCGGCGATGAAACCGCTGCCGTCGGTGTTGTCTCCCAACAGGCGTGAGACACGCATCTCTCCGTATTTTACCATCGGCCCGTCGTCGGTGCCAATAGCCTTGTTTTCCCCTTGCAGCGCCGGCGTGGCCCAAAAGAGGGTGTTGACCGCGCCCATCGCCCGCGCCGCCGGCGTCAGGTCATCTACCAGGGCCAGCACCGCCTGCTTGTGCGGCACGGTGACGTTGGCGCCGATGAAGCCCTCGGTTCGCAGCCTGCGCACGGCGGCCGCCAGGTCAGCGGGCGGCGTCGGCAGCAGTTCGTAGGTCCAGGGCAGGCCCAAGGCGGCCAGGGCGGCGTTGTGCATGGCCGGGCTGAGCGAATGGGCCTAGGCCAGCCCAGGAGTCCCAGGCGCTTCCGGCCCGCCGTCTCCATCAGCTCACCTCGGCGCCCAGCTTGACCAGCAGGCGCTCGAAGCCGGGGAACGAGTCCGCGATGCATTCCGTGTCCATGATGGTGGTTTCGCCGTGCGCCAGCAGCCCGGCGATGCACAGGGCCATCGCCAGACGATGATCGCCGTGCGAATCCACCACGGCGCCGCGCAGCGGGGTTGGCCCTTCGACGATGAAGCCGTCAGGCTGCGCCTCGATGTGTGCGCCCAGCTTGCGCAGCTCGGCCACCACCGTGCTGATGCGGTCGGTCTCCTTGACGCGCAATTCTTCGGCGTTGCGCACGGTGGTGATGCCATGCGCCTGGGTTGCGGCCACCGCCAGCACCGGTAGTTCGTCAATGGCGCGCACCACCATTTCTCCCGCCACGGTGGTTGCCGTCAGCGGGCCAGGCCGTGCGGTGATGTGCCCCACCGGCTCGCCGCAGACCTCCGTCTCTTCGCTGATACGCAGGTCCGCGCCCATGCGGCGCAGGATGTCGAACAACCCGCGGCGGGTGGGGTTGAGCACCACATCCTCCAGGGTGATGACTGATCCTGGCACCAGGACGGCAGCCGTCAGCAGAAACGCGGCCGAAGACATGTCGGCCGGCACGCGCAGATCCAGCGGCTGCAAGGGCATTGTGGGCGCTTCGCTGGTGATTTTGGCGCCCAGGGTATGCACCGGTGCGCCCATGGCGCGCAACATGCGCTCGGTGTGATCGCGGCTGGGACCAGGTTCGACCACCACCGTCAGGTCGTGTGTGAAGAGGCCGGCCAGCAGGATCGCCGATTTGACCTGGGCGCTGGCGATCGGCAGCCGGTAGTCAATACCGCGCAGGTTGCCGCCCTGAATCGCCAGCGGCGGCAGCGTGCCGCGTTGGCGACCCAGCACGATCGCGCCCATCTTGCGCAGCGGTTCGGCCACGCGTCCCATGGGGCGCCGGCTGAGCTGCGGCCCGCCGCTGAGCACCGCGAAGATGCCCGCGCCGGCCACCAGCCCGGCCAACAGGCGCATGGTCGTGCCGGAGGTGACGCAATCGAGCGGCAGGGATGGCTCCTGCCAGCCGTGCAGCCCGCGGCCATGAATCAGCAGCTCGTCCGCGCCGGCCTCTTCGATCTCGATGCCGAGACGGCGCACACACTCCAGGGTCGCCAGGCAGTCGCCCCCGCGCGGAAAGCCACGCACCCGGCTGACGCCATCGGCCAGGGAGCCGAACAGGACGGCCCGATGTGAAATGGATTTGTCGCCGGGTACTCGCACCTGCCCGATCAGCGCTTCCGACCGCTGCACGGTCAAACTGTTCATGTGTGACCTTCCCATCCTTGAATTCTCAGTCCACTTTGCGTCCCTGCGTTAAACCTGTCCCCCACTCACAACCTGGCCCCGAGCAAAGGCGAGACGCTGCGCCTGCGCCGCTTGCAGCCGGTGCAGCAGGGCCGTTTCGTCGTCGTCGGCCAGCCAGGCGTCCAGTTGCTCCAGCTCCTGGCGGAAGGCTGCCAGCGCGGCGCGCACGGCTGGCCGATTGGTCAACAAGATGTCCAACATCATGGCCGGGTCGCTGCCGGCCAGGCGGGAGGTGTCCCGAAAACCGCTGGCGGCCACCTGCCATACCTCGGCATCGTCTGCGCCCACCTGGCTGGTCAGGTTCACCAGGGCGGCGGCCAACAGATAAGGCAGATGGCTGATGGTCGCCACCAGGCGATCATGGCGGGCCGGCTCCATGACGAGGGGTCGCGCGCCCAGCGCTTCGATCAACGCCAGGCCGGTCGCCAGGCTGGTCGGGCTGGTGCGGGACAGCGGGCACAGCACAAAGGTCTTGTCTTGATACAGCGTCGCCTCGGCCACTTCCAGTCCCGACGTTTCTTTGCCGCACATCGGATGACCGCCCAGCACTTGTAACGCCGGCGGCGTCAGCGCCAGCGCCGCGCACACCGTTTGCTTGGTGCTGCCCAGGTCAAGCAGCAGCGCGCCCGGCTGCATGTGCTGGGTCACCTCGGGGATTTGGCGCAGTAAGGTGCGCACCGGCGTCGCCAGAATCACCAGGTCGGCCGCACTAACCGCTGACAGATCGCTGTCGGCGTCATCAATGGCGCCGAGCGCCTGCGCCGTGTGCAGCGTCTGCGGCCGCCGGGCAATGCCGATGAGGCGGCCCTGGTGCCCTGCAGCCTTGAGGGCCAGCGCCAGGGAGCCGCCCATCAGGCCCAGGCCCACGATGGCGACCGATCGGCGGCGAAAAGTCGTTGCGTTCTCTATGACAGGCGTGTCAGCCATGGCTTCCGCCGTGTTGATGTCTTCAACGGGGGATGATCGGCGCAAAGAGCAGGCAGCCGTTCAACCATTGATGGCTCTGGGTCGTTGCCGTTGCCCCATTGGCCGTCCAACTGGCCTGCGCGCCCACATTGACCAGCACCAGGCTGTCATGACAGCCATCCTGGAGCCGCGGCGAGCGACTGCCCGCGGTCAGCGCCGCACTCAACGCCCCACGCCGAACGGGCGTGGCAAAGGAGGTCGGCGTTGATGTCGGGGTAGCGGTCGGCGTGCTGGTCACCAGCGCCGTGTCGGTCGGCGTGGCCGTTGGCAGCGGCGTGTCGGTCGGCGTGGCCGTGGGCAGCGGTGTATCGGTCGGCGTGGCCGTTACCAGCGGTGTATCGGTCGGCGTGGCCGTTGCCAGCGGGGTATCGGTCGGCGTGGCCGTGGGCAGCGGGGTATCGGTCGGTGTGACCGTTGCCAGCGGCGTATCGGTCGGCGTGGCCGTTGCCAGCGGGGTATCGGTCGGCGTGGCCGTTGGCAGCGGGGTATCGGTCGGCGTGGCCGTTGGCAGCGGTGTATCGGTCGGCGTGGCCGTTGCCAGCGGGGTATCGGTTGGCGTGGCCGTTGGCAGCGGCGTCGCGGTCGGCGTCGAGGTTGCCAGGTAGGTCACGATGAACAGGTTGTCAGCGAAGATGCCGCTGCCCGGACTCGCGAAGCGGATCCAGCGGTTGCTCACGCTGACGCCGCCAGGCCCGGCCAGCGCCACATTGAACTGGTATTGATTGGGGTCTTGGGGCGCGAGATAGAGATGATAGGCCGCCCAGGACAGATCACTGGTTTGCAGGGCAAAAAAGCCGCTGCCGTCGCTCTGAGTGTTGCCCAGGAAGGCGCCGAGCAGGTTGGGATCGGCGGAGGCCCAAAGTTGCACAAAGGCAAAGCCGGGCACGCTGCCGCCGCCGGGCTGAATGAGACGACCTCTGAACTGCGCGACCCCGGTCACGCTGGTCGGCGTGGACGTTGGGGTGACGGCTAACGTTGGCGTGGGCGTTGCTGTGAACGGAGCGGTCGGCGTGGGCGTCGGGGTGACGGCCAACGTTGGCGTGGGCGTTGCTGTGAACGGAGCGGTCGGCGTGGGTGTCCAACTAGCCGTGGGGGTGGCGGTGACCGCGGGCGTGTTGGTGGGCGTGGCGGTGTCTACCGGGGTGGTCGTATCGGTGGCCGTGGGCGTAACAGTCGGCGTGTCGGTGGGAGTGGCGGTGGGGGGCGCGGCTGGCAGGCGGATGCGGTAGCTGACACTGCCCGTTTGTTGCGCGGCCAGCGCGGATAGATTCCAATGCACCGCGTTGCCGATCAACTCGCCGCCGCCCAAGTCAACGATTTCCCAGGCGCCGGCGGGCAGTATCGGCAGGGTGTTGCTGATGATAACGTTTTCCACCGGCACGTCGCCCACCTGGTACTCGATGGTGTAGGTGATCTCGTCGCCCCAGGTGATTGACCCGCTGCGGCTGCCGGTCAGGCGCAGGGCCAGGTCAGGCGTTGGGGTGGCGGTGGCGGTCGGCGTGGCGGTGAAGGTGGCTGTGCGGGTGGCCGTCGCGGTCGGCGTGGGCGTCAAGGTGGGGGTGAGCGTGGGGGTGCGGGTGACCGTGGGGGTTGCGGTCGGCGTGCGCGTACCGGTTGGCGTGCGTGTCGGTGTGGCCGTCGGCGTGGGGGTGGGCGGCTGAACCCGCGCCTGGAAGACGGTGGCGCTGGGCGCTGATCCGTTCCAGCCACCGATGATGTAGATGTCATGGCCCTGGCTGGCGGCTATCGCCATGCGCGCACGGGGAACCGGCAGTGAGGCGCCAGGCGGGAGCGGCGTCAGGCTGCTGCCCAGGCCGAAGACGAAGACGGTTGATTCGATGGCCGCGCCGTCGGTGCCGCCGACA
Source organism: Candidatus Amarolinea dominans (assembly GCA_016719785.1). Taxonomy (NCBI): domain Bacteria; kingdom Bacillati; phylum Chloroflexota; class Caldilineae; order Caldilineales; family Candidatus Amarolineaceae; genus Candidatus Amarolinea; species Candidatus Amarolinea dominans. The sequence continues at coordinate 23,458 of JADJYJ010000005.1, read as the reverse complement.
ATGAAGAGACGGCCCTGATCGGCCACGCTGGCATGGTCGGCGCGGCCTTCGGCCAGGGCTGCGCCCAGGTTCTCCCAAGCGCCCAGGCTGCCGTCGTTCTGCAGCCGTGCGCGGTAGACCTGGCGCGAGACCGTGGCTGTGGTGGGCCGGCCGCCGCTGACCCAGAGCGCGTTGTCGAACATCACTGCGCTCAGGCGGTAGAGGGGGGTGGGCAGGGCGGGCGCGGCGGTCCAGGCGCCGAGGCTGCCGTTGGCCTGAATGTTCGCCCGCCAGACCGACGCCAGTGGGTTCTGGAAGTAGCCGCCGATGACAAAAAGCTGATTGCCCACCGCCGCGAACGCATGCGTCACGCGCTGCTGTCCGTCGGGCAGCGGGGTCAGGCTTTGCCAGGGCGCCAATGAGCCATCCGCGGCCGCGGTGGTCATGTAGACCGCGCGTTCGTAGTTGGCGCCGTAGCCGGCCGCCACATAGATGCGATTGTTGGCTACCGTGGCGTTGTGGCTGTAGAGGGCCACGGGCAGCGGGGTGGTGGTCTGCCAGGCGCCGAGCGTACCGTTGGCATTGATGCGGGCGCGCCGCACCGTGCTCAGGGCGTTACCTGCGCTGTTGCGGCCGCCGATGACGTACAGCCAGTCGCCCAGGGCCACCGCGGCCGTGCTGTCCAGGGCTTCGGGCAGGGCGGTGACGCTGGCCCAGCCGCTGATGTCGGCCACTGGGTTGGCGGCAACGGGGCCAGACCAGGCGAGAAGACAGGAGACGGCGATTGTGCCCACCAAGAGCGCGATCCAAAAAGCGTGCGGGCGCAGCCGCAGTCCGTCAAGACGCATGTTCAAAGACTCCTTGTGGCGATGTTTCGATCAGGGCGTGCGCCCAGTTCTCAGGGTGGCAGGGTTGGCGCCGGTGTGGGGCCGCCGCCCGGCAGTTCGACCATGAGCACGCGTGCCGAGGCTTCCGGCCCAATGCGGCGGTAGGGGTTCAACTGCACCACTGCCACAGTCCAGAAATAGCGGCCACTGCCGCCCTGCTGCACGCCATAGGACCCGGCCAGGCCAACGGTGGCGCTGGTGGTGCTGACGGGCGAGCTGGCGCCGTAGTGATCCGGCTGACCCTCGCGCCAGACCCGTATCTCGAAGCCCTGGTTGGCGACCAGCGGTGGGCCGGCCCAATTCCAGGCAAAGGTGACTTCGCCGTTCGTCACGAGGTTGTTGGCCGGCGCGATCAACACGGGCGCTTTGTCAATCGTCGCCGGCGCGGCCGTGGGGCGCCGGGTGGGCGTGGCGCGCACCGGGGTATTGGTGGCGCGCGGGCGCGGCGTCAGCGTGGGTGTGGCGGTCGGCGGCGGTGACGCAGTCGCAGTGGCAGTCGCGGTTGGGGTGAACGTGGGCGGCGGCGCTGTGGAGGTGGGGGTATTCGTGGCTGTGAACGGCGGCGACGTGGGCATGGGCGTGCCATCAACGGCCTGCAGGATGAAATCGGTGGCAGTGACCTCTGCCGTGGAGGCTGGCAGCGTCGCGGTGGCGCGTTCGGCAATCACCATGCGTGCAGGCTCGATCAGGCTGCGAATCTGCGGCCAAAACCAGACCAGGGCCAGGGCCAGGCCGATTACGACCGCGCCCAGCAGCACATAGCGCAGCGCGGTGAGCGCCGCAGGTTCGTCGGCGTCGTCCGCTTCGGCCAGGACCGCGGCCCGTGTCCTCGAAGGCGCAGCCTTGACATAGAGTGGACAGCGCACGTGCTCACGCGTCAGGCAAAAGGTGTCCTGATGCTCGATTTCGATCCCTTCGGCGCGCGTCAGGGCAAAGCAGAGATTCTCATGCGTCGGATAGCCGAAATGGACGGTTCGATCGAAGTCAGTGCCCACGAAGGGACAGGAGTGCTCCAGGTCAATATCAGGTTCTGGTGTCATGAAATAGTTCGCTCATCAAGATGCAGCATGGCTGGCTGCGTTAATTTCACAGCGGTTATTAGAGTTTATGCACAGAATGAACTCTATTCTACCACAAGAGCCAGAAAAGCGCCTTTTTTGCATGGCCTGTAAATCAGCGCCGCCGAATGAATTCGGGGCGAAGGGGCCGGCCGAATGAATTCGGGGCGAAGGGGCGTTCCGCCGCCAGGTCGGCCTGCGCCGACCAGCCTCGCGTCCATCAGGCGCGATTTTGATCGCCTGTCGCTCAGCGGCTACAGGGCGCGGCCCACGGCCGCGGCCACGGCTTTCAATTCCCTGACCAATTGGGCGAACTTCTCCGGTTTCAAGCTCTGCGCGCCGTCCGACAGGGCCTCGGCCGGGTTTGGATGCACCTCGATCATCAGGCCGTCCGCGCCGGCCGCGACGCAGGCTTTAGCTGTGGCCGCCACCAGGTCCCATTTGCCCGTGCCGTGGCTGGGGTCGCCAATCACCGGCAGATGGCTGAGCTGCTTGAGCACCGGGATGGCGTTGATGTCCAGGGTGTTGCGCGTGTAGCGTTCGAAGGTGCGGATGCCGCGTTCGCACAGCATGACCTGGTAGTTGCCGTTGCTCAGCACATACTCGGCCGACATCAGCCATTCTTCGATGGTGGACATCATGCCGCGCTTCAGAAAGACCGGGCGATTGCTGCGTCCCACCGCGTGCAGCAGCGCGTAGTTCTGCATGTTGCGCGCCGATCTGCAAGATGTCGCTGTATTCAGCCACCAGCGCCACCTGCTCCGGCGCCATGACCTCGGTGACGATAGGCAGGCCGGTCTGCTCACGCGCCTCGGCCAGGATTTGCAACCCCTCCTCGCCCATGCCCTGGAAGCTGTAGGGCGAACTGCGCGGCTTGAACGCGCCGCCGCGCAGAATATGCGCGCCCGCCTCTTTGACCGCCCAGGCCGTTTCCAGCAGTTGCGTGCGGCTTTCCACCGAACACGGCCCGGCCATGAGGATGATCTGATTGCCGCCAATCTTGACGCCGCTGACGTCAATCACCGTATCGGCCGCATGAAACTCGCGGCCGGCCAGCTTGAACGGCTGTAAGATGCGCACGGTCTTTTCCACGCCTTCCATCATATCGAACTGCTCACGGTCCACGATCGGTTTTTCGCCCACCACGCCGATCACCGTGCGCGCCTCGCCCTGACTCAGGTGGACCTTGTAGCCCATGCGCTCCACGCGCTAATCACCGTGCGGATTTCGCGGCCCAAAACCCGCGGCCGGTCTCAGCGATTGAAATCGCTGCCCCTGATGATTTTCCTCCCTCATTTACAGATCGCGGTCCATGGCCGCGGCGATGCGTTTGAGCTGCTGCATCAACTCGGCGAATTTCTCCGGCCTCAGACTCTGTGCGCCGTCCGACAGGGCTGTTTCCGGGGTGGGATGGACTTCCAGGATGAGACCATCCGCGCCGGCCGCAATGGCCGCCCGCGCCATCGGGATCACCAACTCCGACTTGCCGGTGGCGTGACTGGGATCGGCGATGACCGGCAGATGGCTGAGCTGCTTGATGACGGGCACCGCGTTCAGATCGAAGGTGTTGCGCGTGTAGGTCTCGAAGGTGCGGATGCCGCGTTCGCACAGCATCACGCGGTAGTTGCCGTTGCTCAGGATGTACTCGGCCGACATCAGCAGCTCCTCGATGGTGGACATCAGCCCGCGCTTGAGCAGCACCGGGCGTTGGATTCTGCCCACCGCGTGCAGCAGGCCGTAGTTTTGCATGTTGCGCGCGCCGATCTGCAAAATATCTGCGTATTCGGCCACCATCGGCACCGCTTCGGGCGTCATCACCTCGGTCACGATGTACAGCCCGGTCGCCTCCCGCGCCTCCGCCAGGTATTCCAGACCCTTGAGGCCCAAGCCCTGGAAGCTGTAGGGCGAGCTGCGCGGCTTGAACGCGCCGCCGCGTAGAATAGTCGCGCCGGCCTCCTTGACCGCCCAGGCCGTTTCCAGCACCTGGCTGCGGCTTTCAACCGAACACGGCCCGGCCATGATGACCAGCCGCTTGCCGCCGATCTTGACGCCATTGAGCGCGATCACGGTATCTTCCGGCTTCGAAGTGCGGCTGGCGAGCTTGAAGGGGTGCATGACCACCATCGTCTTTTCGACGCCGGGCATCACCTCGAAAATTTCCTTGTCAATTTTGCGCTCGTTACCCACGACCGCCACCACCGTGTGCTCCTCGCCATATATCGGATGCGGCGTCAGGCCCAACTCCTGCACCCTGGCGATCACCGCCCCAATCTCCCCCGCCGTTGCCCCTGGCTTCATGACTACGATCATAAATACTCCTTTCGATTTTCGATTTTGCGAAAACCGGGTGACACTAACCGTTCTTCGATTTTCGATGCGCCTACGCCGCATCGCACGCGACCCTCTGCTACTTTGTACTTTGCACTTTGCACTTTGTACTTTCAGATCTGCAACAGCGCGTCCTGGCTGGCTTCGCCCATTTCGGGCATACGCGCGGCCGGGTAGCTGCCGAGCAGTTTGACGAACGCGGCGCGGGCCAGGAGGGCGACGAGCGCTTCCTGGCAGGCGGGCTGGCGCCAGTCGCCTTCGAAATCGAGGTAGAAGACGTAGTGCCAGGGGCGATTGCGCCGCGGCCGGCTTTCCAGCTTGGCCAGGTTGATGCCGCGGCTGGCAAATTCACCCAGGCAGCCGTGCAGCGCGCCCGGCGTGTGCGGTGTCGCAAAGACCAGCGAGGTCTTGTGCGGCTCATCGCCAGCGATGCGAGCCGGCATGGCCGCGCCCCGCTGCGCCACCACGAAGAAGCGCGTGAAGTTCCAGAGCAGGTCCTCGATGCCCTCTTCCAGGACGGTCAACCCGTAGGTGCGGCCGGCTAACGCGCTGGCAATCACCGCCACGCCCGGCTCTGGATGCTGCGCCAGTTCTTTGGCGCTGCCGGCCGTGTCATACCAGGGGATCGCGCGCCAGCCGTGTTGGTTCAGGTAACGCTCGCACTGCGCCAGCGCCTGCGGGTGCGAGCGCACCTGCTGAATGTCGGCCATGCCGGTGCCGGGCAGGGCCAGCAGGTTGTGGCGCACGCGCAGCAGAATCTCGCCCACCACGGTCAAGTCCCGCTCCAGCAGCAGATCGTAGGTCTTGTTGATCGAGCCGGCCACCGAGTTTTCCACCGGCGCCACACCAAAGTCCGCGCCGCCCTTTTCCACCAGTCCAAAGATCTCCTCGAAGGTGTGGCAGGGCAGGGTCAGCACCGGCTCGGTGAAATGCTGGCGGCCGGCTTGCTCCGAATACGCACCATGCTCGCCCTGAAATGCCACGCGGAAGGCGCTCGCCGTCGCGTGACCGGCGCCTGGCTCGGCCGCGGTGGCCGGGGCCTGAGCGGGGTTCAATGCTTGGTTGTCTGCTATTTTCATGGGCGCTGAATCCTCTGAGTTGACATAAATCATGGCGGTTGCGACCGGCGCGGGCGCGGCGGGCGGCAGCAGGGCCTGGTTCTGCGCCTGGCGTCGTTCGCGCCAGCTCTGCATCTGGCGCTCGATCCAGTCATTGAGGCTGTCCCAGTTCACCGGCGGCAGGGCAGCTTTGTCCGGGCGCAGGTGGCGTGCGCCGCGCACATAGACATGGTGCAGATCGGCCGCGGCGCGGTCCGTGTTCCAAAAGACCAGCACGCGGATGCACATGCCCAGCGCGCCGGGCACCGCCATCTCATGTCCGCACATCAGCGCGGCGTTCAGCCAGCCCAACTGGCGGGCGGCAAAAGCCGGGAACTCGCTGTTGACATCCGCGGTGGTAGTGAACAGCGCCGCGGCCACCTCATCGGGGTGGATGCCATTGAGCCGGATCATCAGCGCCAGCATTTCGCGCGTGCGGCGCAGGACTTCTTCACGGGTATTGCTGTCCACGGTTGTCGCGCCGCGGACGCCTCGGCAGACGATTGTCACAGACTCATCTCCCTGAGGCCGTTGCCTGTTGGGCAAAAAAGAAGCGTGGGCTTGTGCGCCACGCTTCTCGGCCTTCCTGGTCGGTTGGGTTTGAACGTCCTTGTCATCACCCTGATGCGTGGGCACCGTCAATCTGGCGCTGGTAGGCGCCATAAAAATAAGCAAAATAAAACCCACGCCAGTCGAACGAGCGTGGGTTGGGCAGACGCACGAAGGCCGCCGCGGTGCGCTGAGCAGCGGCGTGGGCGGGGCGTTGATCCAAATCGAGCGAACGTGCGATCTTGTTCATCATCTTGCCTGTTGTGGTCAAGACTGCGGGCATGTTAGCACAGCCGTAGGGAATTGTCAAAGTTGGGCTGCTTTCACCCGATTTGACGGTCTCCATGCCTCTTGCTATACTCCGTCAAGAGGTGAAAGATGGTCACGATACCGCTGCAGTTGCCCAATGAGTTGGCCCGACAGATCATGCCGCTCCAGGATCGCTTGCCTGAGATCATCGAACTGGGGCTTCGCCAGCTTGCTGCGATCAGGAAAGCAGAAATCACTTATCCCCATGCCAAGCAGCATGTCCTGGACGCCCTCGCTTCGACGGGCATCGTCACCCTACCGACGCCATCCGCACAACGCAAGACTCGTGTTCGCCGCACGCCGATCAAAGCCGGCGGTCTGCCAGCCAGCGAGATGATCGTCGCGGAACGACGCGCAAGCTATGAGTGAAGTCGCTTGCTTGCTCGTGGGTCTCCTCTGCTAGCATCTCGAACCGGGCGGCGATCTCCGCTCGCGGCACGTCGCTCGACAGGACGACCCGGCATCGGGCTTCGGCTACGATCTCGGCCGGCGACAGGCGATGCGATGCGGCAGCTTGTCGCTGCTGTTGCAACCGAGCCACCATTTGCGCCACCAGGCGGATATCTTCCAGCGGCAACTGACCCAGCCGCACAGCCACGCCGCCGATGATCGCCTGGACCGATGCAGGTGTTTGGCCGAGACCGGCGGCCTCGTAAACCACAGCGATCGTTTCCAATTCTTTGGTAGCGTCTATGAGCTACCAGATGGTAGAGACGATCCCTGCCTGCCGAATTCTAGCATCACGAGAAATGAGCGGTAGATTGAATTGAAGAGCCGTGGCGGTGATAATGCGATCTGGCATGTCGGGTACAAGACTGCGATCAACCTTACGCAACGTCGCCGCAATTTTCTCGTCGAGTGCCGCTATTGCATAGCTACCACCTATCGTCTCAAGTAGACTGAAGACCTGATTCACAAGCGCATAGGGCAGGCGATCTTTTCGGCCAGATATACAAGCTCCACAAGAATGATGCTTGGAATCAGTATTTGGTGCAGTCCCTGGTCTGTTTCCTGGAAAACTCGATGCGCTCTTTGAGAGAGTCTCGCATCATTGGTCACATGCCAATGCAAGGCATGCGTATCTGTCACAAATTGGCTCATAGGCCGTTCTCCGAAATTTTGCCACATTTGCGTCGTACGGCAGCCACATCTTCATCTTGCAGCGTAATACCTTGCCATAGCCCACCCAGGGTAATCGGAACATACGGCGTCTGCACGTGAGTCTGTGTCTGGCGCCTGAGTTCAGGAACTCGACAAACGTGACCACTTCACGCAGTGTATCTTCAGGAAATGATTCTAGCAACGCCAGAAGCTGGTGCTTCAAGCTGATCGTTTGAGTTGTCATGTTTTTGTCTCGACTCCTTCCGCTGTTTTCACCCGAATTGTACCCCAGAAGGCAGGTCGCCGCAAACCGATGCGATGGCCGGGCGCTGTTGTGGCAGGGTTGGAGAAAGAAAGAGCGCATCGCGTGATGCGCTCTACTGCAGTCGGGTCGCTATTTGCGCCACCAGGCGGGTATCATCCAACCAGATGCGCAGGCGGCTCACCCGGTCTGTGTGGCATTCCAGTCACCCTTGACGTCTTCCCAGCGCAGCGCGCCGCTCTGCTGCGGGCCTTGACGCAACTTGGGCAGCACAGCCTTTACCAGCGCCCGATCTTCGACGTCTTCCAACCAGGCGAGCAAGGTATTCCAGGTATCCATACTCATCTGAACCGCGGCCGGCCGACCGTCGGGATACACCACATACTGCACCGACTGAAGCATCTCCACTGCACTCATAATGGCACGTCCTTTCGTTTCCAGCCACAGAGATGACTCGCAGGTCTGTGCTTCATGACCCAGACTCTCATAGGCGGCATCTTTCTCGTTGCTCCAAAGTTCTGCCAATACCGGATCGGCGCGCGCCGTCAGAGCGAGCAAATCATGGCTCCGGCGGCTGATCGCCCCGCACTTTCCACAGGAAAGGCAGCGCCTTGGTGACCTTGATGCCTCGGTAGATTCCTTCCAGCAGATCGGAATGAGGATCATACGTAACCAGATAGTGCGCCCGGCCCACTACAGCACACGCGAGAATCTGGTCGTCATCGGGATCAGCGGTTATTACAGGAACAACCGCTTCCGGCGACACTTTTACCCATTCCGTCAGACGGTTGATCGTCGCCAGTAGCTCCTGGATCTGATCTTGGCCGATACCGCGCTCTTGTAGTTTCTCGACCAGTTCGATGAGTAACGCCTGGCTGACGAGTAGGACAAATTCCTCTGCGCGCCAGCGGCGCATCAACTCCTGCGTGGGACTGGTCGGGTTCCGGCTGAGCAGGGCAGACACGAATACGTTCGTGTCGAAGACCGCGCGGAGTGGCTCAGTCACCGAGCCAATCTCCCTCGATGGCCGTGCCCTGCGCGATGGCCTGCTCACGAATCTCCTCTGCCAGCGCCTCGAACCGGGCGGCGATCTCGGCTCGCGGCACGTCGCTCAACAGGGCGGCCCGGCGTCGGGCTTCGGTTACGATCTCGGCCGGCGACAGGCGATGCGATGCGGCGGCCTGTCGCTGCTGTTGCAACCGAGCCACCATTTGCGCCACCAGCCGGACATCTTCCATCGGCAACTGGACCAGCCGCAGAGCCACGCCGCCGATGATTGCTTGGACCGATGCAGGTGTTTGGCCGAGACCGGCGGCCTCGTAAACCACAGCGCCTTCCTTGAGATACGTCGCTTCCTCTGACGTAGCTTGCGGCGCGACATCAGATTGCATCGGTTTCAGCAGCCTGTCGAGCGCCTCCCGCCGTATGCGAATCCGCCGGCCAACCCGCACAGCCTCGAGTTCGCCCGCATGGACATAGCGACGAATGGTGATTTCGTGCAGCCCGGTGATTTGCGCAACTTCTTGGATGCTCAGTAGCTCAGCCATCAGCGTCTCCTCACTGATCTTGAGATAACTTGAGTATACAGGAGACGCGGAGAAGTGTCAAAGTGCGTTACTGCGCGAGGGATCCGGATCGCAAAATGATTCAGTTCTGGCATCCACGAGAGGTAGACGGCTCATGCTGCTACCTCGATTTGCTGAAGACCGACAAAGCGCGGCAGAATATCGAGAGGCTGGGCCTCCTCCAGGCAGAGTTCCAGCACCTCTCTCAGATTGCGTTGAAGCTCATCCCAGGTAGCGCCCTGTGAATGTGCGCCGCGGATGCCCGGGACGATTCCCACATACAGATTGGTGTCTGGGTCGAATTCAACGTAGGCGGTGAAGGTTTTCATCATTTGTACCACTTTTTCAACTCCCTCCGCTGTTTTCACCCGAATTGTACCCCAGAAGGCAGGTCGCCGCAAACCGATCCGATGGCCGGGCGCTGCGCCTGCAGGCCCTGCCAGGGTCCGAGAAAGAGAGAGCGCATCACGTGATGCGCTCTCTCGATGGGTGGATGTTGGGGACTGCCGCTGGCGCAGACCGTCGTTACTGGTACGATACACTGATGGATGGAATGGTACACGGATCACACGGATCGCACGGATGAAATGCTCCCGATATCGCCTTGTTCACAGGCGATCATAGGCGGCATCTTTCTCGTTGCCCCAAAGTTCTGCCAATACCGGATCGGCGCGCGCCGTCAGAGTCAACCAACTGCCGTCGTCATCTGACAGGGTCAGATCGTTCGCCAGGCGATCTTCCAACGCCTTCGTCAGATACTCGTCCATGGACAGGCGACGCCGAGTACAGATCAACTGGACACGTTGCTTCAACTCAAGCGGCACGCTCACAGTCAGACGAGCGTATCCTGCGGTTGTTCTGTTCATGGTATCCCCCTCTCTGTTTTGCTCTTAACTACCTTTGCTCTGCGCCACTTCTTCCATTCCCTCTGCTGCTTTCACTCGAATTGTACCCCAGAAGGCAGGTCGCCGAAGCCTTCTCGGCCTGGTCGGGAGAATCGGGCATCCCCTCCGACAAGGCGTCCATGATGCGCTCAGTCAAATCATTGGCCGTAAGAAATGCCTGGTAGGCCGGCGTGGTGATCAGAAAACCGTCCGGTACAGGCAAGCCTGCCCGCGCCAGGCGCGCCAGGTTGGCGGCCTTGCCCCCAACCAGCAACAGAGTCGCTCGATCCGAGGCCAGGGGCAAAATCCAGGTCGGTTGAGAAAGGTTGGCCATGATCATACGTCCACCAGGTCAAGCGCGCGGTAGAGGCGCTCACGGGCCGCGCGGCTCAATGCGGGTGCGGGCAGCTCGTGATAGAGGAGCACGGTCTTACGCAGGGTGTCGGCCACGGCAAAGCAATCGGCGCAGGCGGCCAGGTGTTGCTCGATCGCGACACGCTGTTCGAGCAGGGTTTCGCCGTCGAGATAATCGGATAGGCTGGCCAGCACATCCTGGCAGGTCACAGCCGTCATCTTGACTTCAACCTTTGATCGGCACGTAGACAAGCTCGGTAAAATAGCCCGACAGACGCTCGCGCAGCCACAAGCGCGCGCGGTGCAGGCGGGTCTTGACGTTTTCTACCGACAACTCCAGCGCGTCAGCCGTCTCCTGCGTGGAGAGGCCTTCCAGCTCGCGCAGCACAAAGACCGGGCGCAGCTTCTCCGGCAGCTCAGCAATCGCCGCCTGCATCTCCGCCCGCGTCTCGCCGGTCTTGAAATCCTGATCGGGCAGGCAGCACCAATCAAACAACTGCTGTGGCACCAGCGCGCCTTCGCGGTCGGCCGCGGCCTCATTCACCGGCACCGTGTCCACTTTGCGGCGGCGCAGGCGGCCCAACGCCGCGTTGTAGGCGATGCGATAGAGCCAGGTGCCCAACTCCGAACGCCCCTCGAAACTGCCAAAGGCCTTGAGCGCGTTCAGAAAGGTTTCCCACCACCATCTTCGGCCTCCGTCTCATCCTGCATCAGGCGCAGGGCCAGGCGGTAGATCGCCGGCGAGTGGATCTCGACACATTCCGCGCACGCGGCTTTGTCGCCGCGGCGAATGCGTTGGAATAGGAGGCGGTCTTGCTCTGGGTTGCTCATTGAGTTAGATGCTGCCCTTGCGCCATGGTTACAGAGCGGCCGGCGGTCGTCATGGAGAATTCCCCCTTTCTGCACTCGCTCTCATGCAGCCGTATTATAGCACGTGGTCAAATCGGCGGGCAAACGACCGGATAAGGAGGGGTTTCGTCGCAGTTCTCCCGGCCTCTGCACGACACCGGGCCGGCCCATGCTTCGCAGGATGTGTGGGAACGCAAGGCGTGCCTGCTGGAACTGGCCGATCGGCAGCGCGGTTGAAAACAATTCTGCTCGCCTGGTGTAGCAAATCAGCCTGGCCGACGTTTTGTTGAGCAATTCTGCCCGTCAGCAGTGGGTTGGGGATAGAACCAGAATACTTAGCACAGGGGTTCCCGATGTCCATGAACCGTGGGAACCCCTGTGCATGTCGTGCGACCAGTGCGTTGGTCTCGCTTAGCCTGCGGTCGCCACAATGTCGTGCAAGACAGCCTCGACGATACTTTGCAGCCCCACAAAGGTACCGATATTATCTGCGGCAGCGGTTCAGGCAGGACATTAGCGATTGGAAACATCTCCAGGCTCAGTCTCGCGGGGTGCGAAGCTTACGATCGCGTTCCCATGTTAGCTCATCTGTGTAGGTGGTGATCGTTGGTATGAGTTTCTCTCGATCGGCGATACTCATGGATCGGAAGCTTGTGTTGCCAATAACTCCATTTCCCGAAAAACTGATGATGCTCCAGTCATCCTGTGTGGTCAGCAGGCGTTTCTGATCGTCCTGGTTGATATCGGCAGATAACCCGGTATCGGTCGAATCATCATCGCAGTTCCAGTCAATCGGGCCGTTCGCGTTGGCAGTCTCATGGAGGCTGAATCCGACCAGTTCTCTGCAATACCAAACCGTCCCGTAAGTCGCAATTGCGCTGCCTCCATTGAGGCCTTGCGTCTCATTGAGTGAGTTCTCGTCTAGTTGAGGTAGGGTCCACCTGGAGTAGTCGAAGGTCCCGTAGCCGCCGTCCCTGATCAGTCCGCTCGTCTGGAAGGTGTAGCTCATGATGCTCAGGAAATTGGGCTTGTAGTTGATGTGATCTTCACCGCCATGCTTTAGACCCAAGTTGTGGCCCAGCTCGTGCATGAACGTGCCGATCTTTTCGTAATCGGTTCCGCCCCCTCCACTCCAACCGCCTAATGAAACAATGAAGTCCGTGGCGCCGTTTGCGAAATAAGGGTCACTTACATTCCGAGATATCCCGCTGACGCTGCCCAGGCATGGTGACAGGTAGTCAGCCCAAATCATATAATGGAAGATCAGGCCTGATCAGGGTTGAAGTTGGAATCCTTCACGGCTTGAAACTCAGACCAGTCGTAGCTGTTGCAGCCCACAGCGTCCACACCTAGGTGGGCGTCGTACGGCACTTCGTTATCAAGCACAGCATGAAGATGGACGCCCGTAGTCCCGTCGGGATTAGATACCGGCGCTTGATTAAAGGCGATCTGCAAGACCGAGATCACCCCTGAGCCTGGCGCGAGACCATAAGCCGCCGAGGCGCGTGTCATGTAGTCCATCTCCACGAAGAGATCCTTGTGGTGTGCATTGGCGCCCATCGCCGGCAGGTCGACGTCGATGACGCCGTCTCCGTTCGCGTCATAGCCGTTGATTTCCCAATCGTCGGGCAGCCCATCGCCGTCTTCGTCTGCCATGGTCGGCGGTGATGGTGGGCTGGTGAGCCACGGCACGACGTCCACGTAGGCACCAAAGTCGTAGCAGGTGATCGGTGGGGTACCGCAGGTGTAGGTGAGATAGTTGATGCCGTTGCCGGAGCCGTACGGGTCTGGGCCGGAATCGGAGCCCCACCAGTTGTTTTCGGCGAGGACGATTGAATAGCCGCCGTTGTACACGCCGTAACCACCGTTCCCATAGATGTTGCTGTTGTGGATGCTGGGCGATCCGGCCAGATAGCCACTGAGGTACACCCCGTTACCTGCGTTATTGCGGATGATGGAGTTGGCAACCGACAGGGTGCTGCGCTGGTCGGCATTACCGTCGTACAGGCTTATGCCGTCGTAGGCGCTCTCCTCGATGGTGCTGTGATTGATGGTGAGGGCGACCGCCTCGGTGGTTGACGAGGCGTAGCTACAGATCATGGCGTTGCCGCAATAGGTGGATGGATTGCCGCCGTACCGCACGCTGGCATGGTCGAGGCTCAGTTGACCGTTGCCGATGATCTGGAGATTGGCCCAGTCGCCTTTGGCCGGGCTGCTGGCTGAACCATCGTTGTTGGTGTCCCCACCCACGCTGTCGTCCTTGAGCGAGGTGATGTACACCGGATTGTCAGCGGTGCCTTGCACCAGCAAAGTGCCGTAGATGTACAAGACGGTATTGGGCTCCGGCTTGATGACCACACCAGCAGGGATAGTGAAGGTCATGCCGTTGTCTACGCTCAAGTAGGAAGAAATGATGTACGGGAAGTTGGCATTGACTCCCAGCGTAGTGTTCTGACCGGCCGAGCCGACGAGGTGCGATGCCGTTAGTGCCATTGCCCGAGCCAGTGTTGCCAGAAAAGGCGCTGACGCTGTCGGCATACACCCAAGCGGCATAGCCGGCGTTGTTGGTGAAGGTATTGCCGGTCACTGTGGTCGTCGTGCGAGGGTACACAGAGATGCCGTTACCTGCGTTATTGCGGATGATGGAGTTGGCAACCGACAGGGTGCTGCGCTGGTCGGCATTACCGTCGCTCAGGAAGATGCCGTCGTAGGCGCTCTCCTCGATGGTGCTGTGATTGATGGTGAGGGCGACCGCCTCGGTGGTTGACGAGGCGTAGCTACAGATCATGGCGTTGCCGCAATAGGTGAATGGTGTGCCGCCGTACCGCACGCTGGCATGGTCGAGGCTCAGTTGACCGTTGCCGATGATCTGGAGATTGGCCCAGTCGCCTTTGGCCGGGCTGCTGGCTGAACCATCGTTGTTGGTGTCCCCACCCACGCTGTCGTCCTTGAGCGAGGTGATGTACACCGGATTGTCAGCGGTGCCTTGCACCAGCAAAGTGCCGTAGAGGTACAAGACGGTATTGGGCTCCGACTTGATGACCACACCAGCAGGGATAGTGAAGGTCATGCCGTTGTCTACGCTCAAGTAGGAAGAAATGATGTACGGGAAGTTGGCATTGACTCCCAGCGTAGTGTTCTGACCGGCCGAGCCGACGAGTGCGATGCCGTTAGTGCCATTGCCCGAGCCAGTGTTGCCAGAAAAGGCGCTGACGCTGTCGGCATACACCCAAGCGGCATAGCCGGCGTTGTTGGTGAAGGTATTGCCGGTCACTGTGGTCGTCGTGCGAGGGTACACAGAGATGCCGTTACCTGCGTTATTGCGGATGATGGAGTTGGCAACCGACAGGGTGCTGCGCTGGTCGGCATTACCGTCGTACAGGCTTATGCCGTCGTAGGCGCTCTCCTCGATGGTGCTGTGATTGATGGTGAGGGCGACCGCCTCGGTGGTTGACGAGGCGTAGCTACAGATCATGGCGTTGCCGCAATAGGTGGATGGATTGCCGCCGTACCGCACGCTGGCATGGTCGAGGCTCAGTTGACCGTTGCCGATGATCTGGAGATTGGCCCAGTCGCCTTTGGCCGGGCTGCTGGCTGAACCATCGTTGTTGGTGTCCCCACCCACGCTGTCGTCCTTGAGCGAGGTGATGTACACCGGATTGTCAGCGGTGCCTTGCACCAGCAAAGTGCCGTAGATGTACAAGACGGTATTGGGCTCCGACTTGATGACCACACCAGCAGGGATAGTGAAGGTCATGCCGTTGTCTACGCTCAAGTAGGAAGAAATGATGTACGGGAAGTTGGCATTGACTCCCAGCGTAGTGTTCTGACCCAGCCGAGCCGACGAGTGCGATGCCGTTAGTGCCATTGCCCGAGCCAGTGTTGCCAGAAAGGCGCTGACGCTGTCGGCATACACCCAAGCGGCATAGCCGGCGTTGTTGGTGAAGGTATTGCCGGTCACTGTGGTCGTCGTGCGAGGTACACAGAGATGCCGTTACCTGCGTTATTGCGGATGATGGAGTTGGCAACCGACAAGGGTGCTGCGCTGGTCGGCATTACCGTCGCTCAGGAAGATGCCGTCGTAGGCGCTCTCCTCGATGGTGCTGTGATTGATGGTGAGGGCGACCGCCTCGGTGGTTGACGAGGCGTAGCTACAGATCATGGCGTTGCCGCAATAGGTGAATGGTGTGCCGCCGTACCGCACGCTGGCATGGTCGAGGCTCAGTTGACCGTTGCCGATGATCTGGAGATTGGCCCAGTCGCCTTTGGCCGGGCTGCTGGCTGAACCATCGTTGTTGGTGTCCCCACCCACGCTGTCGTCCTTGAGCGAGGTGATGTAGACAGGATTCGTATGAGTTCCGGTAGTCATCAGTTTGCCATAGACCGTCAGGTTGGAGCCAGATGAGGCAAACTTAACAACCACATTGGCCTGTATCGTCAAGGTGACCCCTGAACCAATACTTAACGAGTCCAGCCGGTATGTAGCGCCTGAATAGAGGGTACTATCCTGTGAGATCCATCCGTCTTCTACCCATACCGCATTGGTACCGTTGCTGACAAATGAATTTGTTCCGCTCATGAATTGCAGGCTGCCCACATCCGTTCGCAGAGCATATTCGGTGTTGTCGCCAAAGACGTTCTCGGCAATTGGTCTGTGAGAACTGCTGGCATTCTGAAGGTAAACGCCTCGCCTATTCCAACGAAACTCGTCTCCTTGAATCGTTAGCCCCGAAGCCGTCTCATAGATCGCATACTCCGTGTTGCTCAAGAATATCGTTGCTGTAATCGCGCCGGTGGAGTTTTCGTACCAAAGTGCGTGCTTATTGTAGTCCAGCACTGAATCGGTGACGGCCAATGCACTGTTGACCACCCTAACCGTCGGGTCGCCGCCGTATCGAATCACCGAATGGCGAAAGCGACTGGCGCTGGCCGTAGCGTTGACCGTGATGCCGCCCCAATCGCCGGCCTGCGGTGATGCTGCTCCGCCATCGTTATTGGTGTCACCGCCATAGGAGTCATCCTTGAGCGAGGTCAGGACAATAGGCGCGGCCGCGGTGCCCTCGGCTACTAGCGGGCCGTTGACTGTCCAGTTGGTCGCGGCCATGAACTTGATGATGGCGCCGGGGCTGAGGGTCAGGCCAGCATCGCTGGGGATGGTCACGTCGCCGGCCACGTAAACCAGGTTGGCATCCCAGGTCGTGGCGCCGGCGACCGTGCCGGTCACCTTGACGCCGTTGGTCGCATTGTCGCTGGCGAGATTGCCGCTGAAACGCGGCTTGGCGTCGGCGGTCATCTCGACTGCATAGGCGCCGTTGCGCGTGAAGACGTTGTTGCGGATCGTCGGCGCGGACGAGCTGGTGAGATAAATGCCACTCGAGGTGTTGAGTGCAAAGGTGTTATTCTCGATCAAGGGGTTCGACTGATTGGTCACATACACGCCGTGACCGGTGTTGAAGCCAACCTCGCTGTTGCTGAGGTGCGGGGCGGCGCTATCTATGGAAATGGCATGGCTGTTGGTCGCGCCGCCATAGCGCACCACGACGTAATTCAGAACGTTGACGCTATCATCGCTGGTGTCGCTGTAACTGAGGCGCCCCCAATCCCCCGGCGCCGGCCAGTAGGCGTCCTCGGGCGCCGCATCGGGGAAGTTTTCTTCAACGGTCGGCTCGAAGTAAGCGGCGGCGACAGGCGGTTTTGGCTGATCGGCTGACTTGCCACGCATAGTCGGCCGCTTGTTCATCACATCATGCCCATAGTCGTCATCGCGCAGCGAGGTGAACACGATCCGCTGGCTCAACGTGCCATCCGCCACCAACGCACCATTGACGGTAATGCCGCTGCCGGTGTCGTTGAACTTGACCACCGTGCCCGGATCGAGTGTGAGCGCCGTGCCCGCATTGATCACCAGGTTGCCCTCGACGACGTAGTCCAGGTTGGCGTTCCAGGTCTGGTTGAACGCCACCGTCCCGGCCACGCGCACGGCATTGCGCACGTTATAGTATGCAGCGTTACCGCTGAGGCTGGGATAGCAGGTGGCGTCCATGTAGACAGCGTACCCGCCGTTGCCCCAGAGCTGGTTATCCACCAGGGCCGGGCTGGAGGTCGCCTCCAGCTTGATCCCGCCGCCACGGTTGTCGAGCACCCAGTTGCGACTGACCGGCGGCGCGCTGAAGTTGCGCAAAAGAATGCCGTAGCCGCTGTTGTCGCTGACCTGGTTGTCGCTGAGCGTCGGCGAGGCCGCATCGGTCAGCACGGCGTACCCGCCGCCAAAACGGACGGTTGCGAACTGCAGCTTGGTCAAAGCGTCCACGCTGCTGTCATTGAAGACAAGACCGCCCCAGTCGCCGGGCGCGGGGCGCGTCGCACTGCCATCGCCGTTGGCGTCGCCGCCGATGGAGTCGTCCTTGATCGAGGTGAAGGTGATGCGCTGGCCCGCGGTGCCGACGGCGACCAGAATTCCGTTGACGGTCAGGCTCTTGCTGGCGTAGAACTTAATCACCACACCCGCCTGGATCGTCAGGCGCCGGCCGGCGTTGACCGTGACGCTATCGGTGACCAGGTACGGGCTGCTCGCCAGGCTCCAGACGGTGTCCGCGCTGATCAGCCCGCTGACCGCCGTCCAAGTGGTGGGCGTGCCAGCCGGCGGCAGCGGATCAGGTAGCGGGAGGGGGGATGTGGTCAGGAAGCCGCTGAAGTCTACGTAGTTGCTCACCGGATCGCCGGCGCCGTCCGGGTTGGTGGGATGGGTCGGCCCGGTTGTCGATCCCCACCAGTTGCCGGTAGCGACGAAACTGTAGGTGGTGTTGGCGTTTTGAATCGCGTACTGCGTGTTACCGTAGAGCGCGCTGTCCGCCACGATGCCGTAGCACGACGTAGTGCCGTAGAAACCGACCGCATTGGCGCTCAGGCGCAAGCCGGTCAGATACGGACTGCTATTGTTGCAGTAGATGCCGCGATACAACGATCCCATGACCGTGAGATAGGAGGCAGTGGGTGCGGCGCTGTCGAAAATGAGCGCGCCGGTCGTGCTGTTGCTGCCACCGTAGCGCACGAGCCAGTGCGCCAGGCGGGACTGCCCGCTGGTCTGGGTGAACTTGACCGACTCCCATGCGCCGGCCACGGGCCAGGTGACGTTGCCATCGCCGTTGGTGTCGCCGCCGATATGATCGTCCTTCAGTGAGGTGACGATGATCGGCTGGCCGGCTGTGCCCTCGGCCAGGAGCTTGCCGCTGACATCGAAGCGTTTGCCATCCGCGATCTTGATGATGACGCCGGGCTGCAACGTGAGCGTGGTGTTGATCGCTAGGGTCGTCGTATCTGCCAGGACATAGGGCAGGTCGGTCTCCCAGGTCGTATTGGCGCTGATGGTTCCTGCCAGGCCGATGCCGTTGACGTCGTTGCCTTCGGCGCTGTTGCCCTGGAAAACTGCCTGCGACGTGCCGCCCAGGTAGACGGCATAGCCGCCGTTACGCAGGAAGGTGTTCGACGAAATGGTGGGCGCCGAGGAAGCGCTCAGCCAGAGGCCGTGGCTGGCGTTGTCGCGCACGGTGCTGCGGCGGAAGAGCGGCGAGGAGACGTTCGCGAGCTGCAGGCCATAGCTGCTGCTCCACTCGACAACGAGATGATCCAGGTTCGGGAGGCGCTATCGAGGGTCAGGCCAGCGGTGGCCGTGCCGCCGCCATAGTTGTAGCTGGCCCCAGCGTAGCGCACGACGACATAGTCGAGGAGCGTGCCAGCGTCGTTGGTCGTATCGGCAAAATAGATCGTGCCCCAGTCGCCGGGATTCGGCTTGGTCGCACCCCCATCCTGCTGCGTATCGCCGCCGACCGTGTCATCTTTGATGCTCGTGAAAGTGATCGGGTTCGCCTCGGTGCCCTGGGCGACCAGGGTGCCGCGCATGATGAAGGTCGTGCCCGCCAGGAACTTGACCACCGTGCCCGGCTGGATGGTCAGGGTCGAGGCCGATTCTAGTGTAAGATTGGTGGTGAAGACGTACGGTAGGGTCGGGTTGGCAAACCAGGTCCCGCTCCCGAGCGTGCCGTAGTAGACACCGATGGCGTTGAAAGCGTTGCTGAAGGCCGTGTTGCCGCCCAGGGGCGGGAATGAGTTGCCCTCCAGATACACGGCGTAGCTGCGGTTGTCGCGCAGAGTGTTGCTTGCAATCGTCGGGCTGCTCGCCGCGGTGAGACGAATGCCGTTGGCGAGATTATTGGCGATCTCGTTGGCGGTGATCTGCCCGCTGGCGCCGTTGGCCCACTGCAGGCCGTCGTAGCTGCTGCCGCGGATCACGCTGTGTGCCAGCGTGATGGCTGCGCCGGTGACCTTGACGTTTGCATTGCTGTAGGTGCCGCCGTAGAGCACCTGGCCGTAGTCGAGCACGCTGCCGCCGGCTGTACCCGTAAAGAACAGGCCGTCCCAGTCGCCCGGGTTGGGCCACGTGCCGCCGCCGTTGTGGTTAGTGTCGCCGCCCCAGGAGTCGTCGTGAACCGAGGTGAAGACGATGGGTTGGTCGCCCGTGCCGACGGCCAGAGCACACCATGTCGTCAGGCGACCTTGGTCGAGCCGCTGTTTTGGAACTTGACGACAGTACCCGGCTGGATCGTCAGGGTTACGCCCGCATTCACGCTGGCCTGGCCGCTCACCAGGTAAACCGTACCGCTGATCCAGGTCGTGTTCGCCGTGAGTGTGGCGGGCACGTTGATCACGGGCCACTGTGGGCCGGTGGTCGGTGTTGGCGAGGTGAGCGGATCAGGGGTCGGACTGTTGAGGGGCGTTGCGGTCGGCGTCGCCGTGCTGGCTGGTGTCGCCGTCCAAGTCGCTGTTGCCGTCGGGGTCGCTGTCGGGGTCGCTGTCAATGTGGGGGTATTCGTGGGCGTCGGCGTCAATGTCGGCGTGTTCGTGGGGGTGTTGGTCGGCGTCGGCGTCAATGTCGGCGTGTTCGTGGGGGTGTTGGTCGGGGTATTCGTGAGCGTCGGCGTGTTCGTCGGGGTGTTGGTGGGCGTCGGCGTCAATGTCGGCGTGTTCGTGGGGGTGTTGGTCGGGGTATTCGTGAGCGTGGGCGTATTGGTCGGGGTATTCGCGAGCGTCGGAGTATGAGTCGGCGTCGCCGTGTAGGTGGGCGTGGGCGTCGTAGTCGGGCACCGGGGTGCCGGCAGCGTATTGATTCCACACACCTCCCACCAGCACCAGGTCGCCAACGTCTATCACGCCATTCTGATCCAGGTCGTAAGCGGGATTCCAACCCGGATCGGCTGGTGTTTGACCCCAATGACTGGTAATGAGTTGCACGTCAACGATATTGATGATTCCGTCCCCGTTGACATCGCCAAAGAGGCCATCCCCTCCCGTCATCCTGTTTCCAGTGGGGGGCGCTACGGCGCCGGCCACCGGTTGCAGCGGACTGAGCACAAGGACGATCAGGACAACGATGGTCAACGAACGGAATAGCGGATGATGCGATGACATGAGAAACCTCCTCAACATCCTCGACGGGTGGCGGTAACGCAGGCGCGTGTTTCAACGAATCCAGGCGATTCGTGAGCCGCCACTGTCATTCTACCACGCCCGCGCCAACCGTCAATTTTGCTGACTAAAAAACGATGTTGTACAACATTTGTAACTACAATAACCTGTCTTCTCGCTCTGTAATCACATCCAGGCGCATATTGAAAGATTACGTAACTGCTGGGTCTGCCTGGAACTCAGACAGGATTGACAGGATTGACAGGATATTCGAACTCTCGTGCCGATAGTTTTGCACACCACAGAGCAAGAATCCTGTACATCCTGTTCATCCTGTCCAAATCGGCCTGCAGGGTGAGCAGTTACCAGATTCACAGGATTGACAGGATATTCTGGAACTCTCGTACCGATAGTTTTGCACACCACAGAGCAAGAATCCTGTACATCCTGTTCATCCTGTCCAAATCGGCCTGCAGGGTGAGCAGTTACCAGGATTCACAGGATTGACAGGATATCTGAACTCCGTACCGATAGTTTTGCACACCACAGAGCAAGAATCCTGTACATCCTGTTCATCCTGTCCAAATCGGCCTGCAGGGTGAGCAGTTACACGATTACCGACAACTGTATGCATATGGTAAAATGGCGCTACGGGAGGGTGACATAGTAAGATGTCTGGCAAAGGAGTGCAACCCATGAACCAAAACACCATGCGACGTGGGGTGGATTACATCGGCGTGGGCGTGGGCGCGGTCATTCTCGATGACACCGGCCGCCTGTTCCTGGCCCTGCGCGGACCCGCGGCCAGCGAACGAGCGCGGCCTGTGGGAATTCCCCCGGCGGCAGCGTGGAGTTCGGCGAGCGCCTGGCCGATGCCCTGCGCCGCGAGATGACCGAGGAGTACGGCGTCGAGATTGAAGTGGGCGACCTGCTCGACGTGGTGGATCATCTCCTGCCCGCGGAAGGTCAGCACTGGGTCTCGCCGACCTTCATCTGCCGGCTGGTTTCCGGCGAGCCGACCATCCGGGAACCGGGCAAATGCGCCGCCATCGGCTGGTTTGCCCCGGACGACGTCCCCGCCAACCTCACCGTCGTCACCCAGGCCAACCTGGCCCACTACCGCCAGCGCCTGCAGCAGCGACCACTGGATTCGGAGGCCGCATGACCGACATCGTCACCCCTTCCGCGCGTGCGCAGGCAACCAGCCTGGCCCTGGCCGCGCTGACCAGCCGGCCGCTCTACCTGGACACCGAAACCACCGGCCTCGGCGCCGGCGCTGAAATCGTCGAAGTTTGCCTGCTCGAAGCCGACGGCAGCGTGCTGCTGACCTCGCTGGTGCGGCGCAGCGGCCATCCCGGCCGATGTCGTGCGCATCCACGGCATCAGCGACGCCGAGGTGGGCCGCCGTTCACCTGGCCCGAACTCAGTGGCCGCAGATTGCCGAACTGATCGAAGGGCGCCGCCTGAGCCATCTACAACGCCGATTTCGACCTGCGCATGATGCGCCAAACCCATGCCGCTACGGCCTGCCCTGGCAGCGTCACGAGCGCCAGAGCCTGTGCATCATGAAACTCTACGCCCAGTTCTGCGGGCGACTGGAACGCGACCTACCGCTCCTACCGCTGGCACAGCCTGGAAAACGCCGGCCGTCAGTGCGGCATCCCCTTCCCAACAGTCACCGCTCCTGGACGACGCCCGCCTGACCTGCGCCGTCCTGCACGCCATCGCCGGTCAGGATTACCACACGAGCGACTCCCCGCGTAAAGGCAAGGCTTTGACTCTCATCGAACACGCCGTCCGCAGCGGCAGCCTGGTGCTCTACAAGAACCGCCCGGCGCGGGTCGCGTACTGGGCGACAAGCTCGACCTGGACCTGCCGGGCGGCGAGTCCGCGTATGTCGCCCCAAAGACATCGTCCTGCTGCACCCCGCCCGGTGCAGAGCCTGGGCGAACCGACCCCGCAGCGGGCGACGCAGCCGGCCCGGGAACCGCTGGCCGGCAGCGAAACCACCTGCCCGAACTGGCCGATCTTATCTACGGCGTGCTCACGCCCGCCACCGCCTGGGCGGCCTGGCGTTTCGTCAGCGACGGTCTCTTTTCCGCGGCACGGGCGCAGATCACCGCGCGCTCGCCTGGACGAGGTGGAGCACAAGCAGCAGGCGCGCGCGCCGAGGCGGCTGGAAAAAGCGGCCTGGGCCGAATTCGCCCAGCGCGCAAGCCAGCAGCAGACCGCGCCCGGCGATGCCCGCTTCCCAGAGAGGTCGAAGCCGTGGGCCTGGGACGCCAGCCCCGCAGCCGCGTCCTGCGCGATCTGGAGCGTGAGGAGACGCCGGAAAGCGCCCATGCCCTGCTCCTGGAAACGGGCTTCTGGCCGGTCACCGTCAACCCCTATCCGCAGCGCCTGACCCTGCCTAACGCCTCGCCTGACCTGCCGCTGCCCTCCCTGCCGGACGAAGCGCGCCGCGATCTGACGCACCTGCCCGCCTTTGCCATTGACGATGCGCGCACCACCTCGCCCGATGACGCCATCAGCCTGGACGCGGACGGCCGCATTTGGGTTCACGTGGCCGACGCGGCCGCCCTGGTGCAGCCGGATGATCCCGCAGACGAGGAGGCACGCGGCCGCGGAGCCACGCTCTACCTGCCGGAAGGAGTCGTCACCATGCTGCCCTGGCGCGCCACCGAGCTGCTCGGCCTGGGCTTGCAGGACATCTCGCCCGCGCTCTCATTCGGCATCGGTCTGGACGCCAACGGGCAGATCAACAGCCTGGAGAT